>JALWUZ010000272.1 GCA_027079895.1 Anaerolineae bacterium | reverse complement strand
GCTGGGCGAAGTGTATCGCCTGCGAGGAGGAGTTCCCCATCGAGAGTCTGGAACAGGTTCGGAGGAGCGCGGATGCCACCCCTCGTCCTGGGGATTGACCTGGGCGGCACGAAGATCAGCACCGGCCTGGTGGACGGCGACGGGCGCATCGTCGCCCGCGACTACCGCCCCACCGGAGCCGCCGACGGGCCGGAGGCGGTCATCGCCCGTATGGTCGAGTCCGCCCGTCGGGTCTTGCAGCAGGCCGCCGTTATGCACTCCCAGGTGGCGGCGGTGGGGATTGGGTCGCCGGGGCCGCTGGACCGCGAGACGGGGACGGTGTTCTCATCCCCCAACCTGCCCGGCTGGGAGGAGGTGCCCCTCAGACGGCGCATCGCGGACGCGCTGGGGGTCGCCGCTTTCCTGGAGAACGACGCCAACGCCGCCGCCCTGGCGGAGCACCGCTTCGGCGCGGGGCGCGGCGTGGACGAGATGGTCTACGTCACCGCCAGCACCGGCATCGGCGGGGGGCTGGTGCTGGGCGGGCGTCTGTATCGCGGCGGGAACGGCCTCGCCGGGGAGATCGGGCACATCACCGTCTTGCCCAACGGCCCGCTCTGCGGCTGCGGCAATCGGGGCTGTTTGGAGGCCGTCGCCTCCGGCACCGCCATCGCCCGGCAGGGCCGGGAACTGCTGGCCCGTGGCATTGCGACGGCGTTGGGCGACCTCTGCGACGGCGACCCGGCCCGCGTCACCGCCCGGATGGTGGCCGAGGCCGCCGCCGGGGGGGACGCCGAGGCGCAGCGCATCCTCGCCGCGGCGTGGGATTATCTGGGCATCGGGCTGGCGACTCTGGTCGTGTTGCTGGGGCCGCAGCGGATCGTCGTCGGCGGCGGGCTGACGAACATCCCCGGCTTCTTCGAGGCGGTGCGCCGGGCGACGGTGCGCCGCGTCCTGCCGCCGGCCGCCGCGACGGTGCAGATCGTCCCGGCCCGCCTGGGCGAGCACGCCGGTCTGCTGGGAGCGGCCGCCGTCGCCCTGGACGGGCTGGGCGTGAATCCGGGAGGGTGAGATGCGTAAAGAGGCTTATCTGGTCAGGCCGCTATCCAAAGGAGCGGTGCAGTGCCGCACTTGTGAGCATTTCTGCGCCCTGAAGCCCGGCGAGACCGGTATCTGCGGCGTCCACCGGAACATCGGCGGGACGCTCTACCTGGTCGTCTACGGCGAGGCGATCGCCGTCCACGTGGACCCAATCGAGAAGAAGCCGCTCTTCCACTTTCTGCCACGGGCAGGCGCACTCTCCATCGGCACTTACGGCTGCAACTTCCGCTGTCCCTTCTGCCAGAACTGGCAGATGTCCCAGGAGCGGGATTTCGACGACACGCGGGCTTATCTGGGGCAGCGGGCGACGCCGGAGGTGTTGGTGGATACCTGCCTGCGGGAGCACATCCCGATTATCGCTTACACCTACAACGAGCCGACGGTGTTCTTCGAGTACACTTACGACACCGCCAAACTGGCCCACGAGCACGGTATCAAGAACGTCTACGTCTCCAACGGCTTTATGAGCCGCGAGGCGATTGATATGCTCGCGCCGTACCTGGACGGTATCAACGTGGATTTGAAGGCTTTCACGCCGGAGTTTTACCGGGAGCAGTGCGGCGGGCGGCTGGAGCCGGTCAAGCGGAACATCGCCTACATCGCCCAGGAGACCGACATCTGGATCGAGATCACCACGTTGTTGATTCCCGGTCTCAACGATTCCGCCGCGGAACTGCGGGCGATGGCGGAGTGGCTGGCGTCGGTGGACCGCGATATGCCCTGGCACGTGACCGCCTTCCATCCCGACTACAAGATGCACGACCGACCGCGCACCGGGCCGCGCTCTCTCTCCCGCGCTTACGAGGCCGGCAAGGAGGCCGGGCTGCGGTACGTCTACGTGGGGAACGTCCCCGACGCCGACCGCGAGAGCACTTATTGCCCGGAGTGCGGCCAGCGGTTGATCAGCCGTCAGTGGTACTACGTGGAGGAGTTGTGGCGCGAGCGCGGTGTCTGTCCCCGGTGCGGCACCGCCATCGCCGGGGTGTGGGAGTGACGAGAGAGGAGGTTGGATGATGGGCAAATTACCGCTGCGTTATCCGGCGGTCGCCGGACAGTTCTATCCCGGCGACCGGGCCGGTTGCATAAGGATGATCGAGCAGTGTCTGCCGGCGGAGACGCCGCCGGACTTGCCGGCGCAGATCGTCGCCGGGGTCGTGCCCCACGCCGGATGGGTCTACTCCGGGCCCGTCGCCGCTAAAGTCTTCGCCGCCATCAAGAGCCGCCGGTCGCCGGAGACTTTCGTCCTGTGCAGCGCGGTTCACCGCTGGCCGGCCTCTCAGCCGGTGGTCTACGGGCGGGGGAGTTGGCGCACGCCGTTGGGCGACGCCGAGGTGGACGAGGAACTGGCGGCGGCGGTTTTGGCCGCCGGAGAGGGGCTGTTCGACGACCGTCCGCGAGCGCACGACGGGGAGCACTCCGCCGAGGTGCAGGTGCCGTTCATCCAGCACCTGTTCCCGACGGCGCGGATTCTCCCCATCCTGATGCCGCCGGTCGCCGCCGCGCCCCGCGCCGGGGAGATCATCGGGCGGGTCATTCAGGAGACGGGGCGGGATGCGGTCGTCATCGGCTCCAGCGACCTGACTCACTACGGGCGGATGTATTACGGCTTCGCTCCGGCGGGGACGGGGGAGCAGGCTCTGGCCTGGGCTAAGGCGAACGACGAGCGGGTGCTGTCGCTGATTCTGTCTATGCAGGCCGAGGCGGTCGTCCCGGAGACGGAGGCGCACCACAACGCCTGCGGCGGCGGCGCGATCGCGGCGACGGTCGCCGCGGCGCGGGTGCTGGGAGCCACCCAGGGGTATCTGCTGGAACACACCAACAGCCACTACATCATGCCGCGCGGCCCGGCGACCGATTTCGTGGGGTACGCGGCCATCGTCTTCTGATGAGCGAGCGGCTTCTGCTGGCTTCCCAGTCGGCCCGGCGGCGGGAGTTGCTCTGGCTGCTGGGGCTCCCTTTCGACGCCGTCGCCCCCGACGTGGAGGAGTCCCAACGCCCTGGCGAGAAGCCCGCCGAGTTGGTGGCGCGGCTGGCGGCGGCGAAGGCGCAGGCCGTCGCCGTCCCCGCCGACCGTCCTTCGGCGGCCATCGTGGCCTGCGATACCATCGTCGCCCTGGACGGGGAGGTGCTGGGCAAGCCGCGCGACCCCGCCGATGCGGAGCGGATGTTACGGCGGCTGCGCGGGCGGGAGCATTTCGTCTACAGCGGAATCGCGCTGCGCGAGCCGGCCACCGACCGGACGGTTACGGAGGTAGTGGAGACGGTGGTACGGATGCGGGAGTACGACGACGCGGAGGTGGCCGCTTACGTCGCCAGCGGCGACCCGCTGGACAAGGCCGGGGGGTACGCCGTCCAGAACGCCGCTTTTCACCCCGTCGCCGGTCTGGAGGGCTGTTACGCCAACGTGATGGGGCTGCCGCTGTGCCATCTGGCGCGGCTGCTGCGGGGATGGGGGATCGCCATCCCTAACGACGTGCCGACGGTCTGCCAGGCGCACACCGGCTGGGAGTGCCGGGTGTACGCCGCGCTCTGGACGACGCCGTAGCGCGGGCCGTCTCGCGGACGAAAAAACAGGCCGGACTCAGCCTAGAGCCCGGCCTGTCGCCGTTTAGGGGAAGGGTCAGTCGAGCACGGTGATGCTCCAGTTGTCGAACTCCGGCTTGGAGGGGGTGAAGCCCTCGTAGAGGGTGGCCCCGACGCCGAAGTAGCGGTTGGCGCCGTACCAGGTGTCGTGCCAGGTGCCCAGGTAGGAGCCGTTCAGGTACAGGATGATGTCGTTGTTCTCCCGACGGATCTTCCAGTGGTTCCACTGCGCCGAGGAATCGGTCCGCCGCCGCTCGCAGTGCAGGCTGCCGAGGTAGGTCCAGTCCTTGAGCAAGACGGTCGAGCCGCCGCCGTGCCGCGCCAGGGAGTACTCGCAGATGGGCGGGCCGGAGACGGCGGTGTTGATGCGCACCTGCACGGCGTAGTAATCCGTCAGGTCGCTGCTGGCCCCGAAGAAGATCTGGTAAGTGGCGTAGAAGTTGCCGTCCCACCAGCGGGTATCCAACTCCATCTCGTAGTTGGCCGAGGGAATCGCCACGCCGGGGGAGAAGCGGGCCCGCGGTTCAGAGCCGCTCCGTCGGGCGATGAAGTAGGCGTTGCCATCGGTGGGGTACAGCGAGCCGTCGTCGGGGAGCGGCGGGTCGGGGTCTACCTCGTAGAATGCCCAGCGGGTCTTGCTCACCTCCGACGGCCAGCCGCTGTGGATGTCGCTGAAGTCCTCGAAGTAGGAGAACCCCACCACGTAGGTAGACTGGACGTTGCTCCATTCCCCGTCTCCGTAGGAGTTGCGGCCCTTCACGCGGTAGTAGTAAGTCCCACGCGACTTGCCGCTGAAAGAGTAGGAGGTGTCCGAGGTGACGTATTCGGTGGGGTTGGTGAAGTTGGCGTCGGTCGCCTCCTGGAGGACGTAGGAGGTCGCCAGGATGTCGGTGTAGTTGTAGACCCAGGAGACGGTGTAACTATCCTGGTTGTCGGGGTTGTTGATCGCGTTCAGCGTCGGGGCGTAGGGCACCGGCGGCCAGCGGACGACGGTGGACTCGACGTTGCTCCAGCCGCTAGAACCGTAGGAGTTGTTCCCTCTCACGCGGTAGTAGTAGGTCCCGTTCGCCTTGTCGGTGAAGAGGTAGGATGTGCTGCCGGTGGTGTACTCGGTGGGGTTGGTGAAGTTGGCGTCGGTCGCCTCTTGCAGGGTGAAGGAGGTGGCCGGGGCGTCGTTGTGGTCGTAGAGCCAGGAGACGGTGTAGTAATCCCGCCGGTCGGGGTTGTTGATGGTGTTCAGCACCGGGTCGTAGGGGATGGGAGGCCACCGCTTGAGCACCAGCGGCAGGTAGGCGTAGGAGATAATCGAGACGTTGGTCGCGGCCTGGTCTTGGAGCAGTTGCCCGGTGCCGGTGAGGTAGGCGGTGTTGACGAGGCGGACGGTGCGGCTGATGGTCGGGTCAACGCGGGCGGTGATGGTGAGCACGGCGTCTCCCTGGGGCGGCAGGACCAACGTCCCCGTCGCGCCCCAGGTCGGGTGCCAGGTGATGAGGCCGTCGGAGACCCACGCCATCCCCACGCTCGCGGAGTGGGAGAGGTAGTCCAGCCGCGAGGGGAGGGAGTCCGTCACCAAGATCGTGCGGGCCGAGCCTTCGCCGGAGTTGCTGACGCGGATGGTGTAGGTGAGCGTATCCCCCGGATCAGCCTGGGCAGCGGAGACCGACTTGACGAGGCTCAGGTCGGGCGGCCTGACCACCACGCTGACGGCGGCGGAGCGGGAGATGTGCTGGATGGGGCCGGCGATCTCGACGGTGTTGGTGAGCCAGCCGCCGCGCACGTCGAAGGGGACGCGGGCCTGGAAATGCACCTCGTCGTAACTCAGCCCGTTCAGGTAGTGCGACCAAGTGATGATCCCGTCGGCGTACCCCACCTGGCCGACCAACGAGGTCAGGCTGCCGGTGACGAACTCCAGGCCGCCCGGCAGCGTGTCGGTGAAGCGGGCGTTGGGGACCGGGTCGGTGCTGTCGTTGGTGATGCGGATGGTGTAGTGGAGCAGGTCGCCGGGCTCGACGCTGGTCTCGGCGACGGCCTTGTAGGTGTCGGTGTTGTCCAAATTCCCTACCGCCGCCACGGCCAGCGTGGTCGCCGAGTCCTGCACCCGCTCCCCGCCGCCGGTGACGACGGCGGTGTTGACGATGTTGGCGTACTCGAGCGTCGAGGTGATCTGCGCCTGGAAGTAGATTCTGTCGAGCGCCAGGCCGGGCACCGAGTAGGACCAGGTGATGACCCCGTTGGCGAACCCGGTCTGGCCGATGAGGGCGTGCAGGCTGCCGGGGACGTAGGTCAGTTCGGCAGGCAGGGTGTCGGTCATCCAGGCGTCCACCGCCGAGGTGGAGGTGTTCTGGACGGTGATGGTGTAAGCCAGTGTGTCGCCGGGGGCGGCCTGGGTGGTGTTGACCGCTTTCGTCACCGTCAGCGCGGCGGTGACGCCGGCCGGGCGTTGGGCCTGGGCCGGGAGGCCGGCAAGCAGCAGCCAGAGCCCGGCGACGAGCAGTAGGGCCGCGAGGGTCGTCAGTGCGGCTCTTTGCCAATTTGCCGTTCTTGTTCTCACGTTCACACTCCTTCTGACGCCCGGGTCGCGGGCCGGGCGTGTGGTATTGTGCCCAGGTCGGGCCTGGGCACAGGCCGGATTCTACTATGGGCTCAGGCTTTTGTCAACGCGGGAAGCCGCCCGTTGTGAGCGTATCATACTGGGGACATACAG
>JALWUZ010000271.1 GCA_027079895.1 Anaerolineae bacterium | reverse complement strand
CGTTGGTGGCCTGCCGGTGATGGGCGGCGACGGGGTGCGGTGGTCTCGTTCCCACGCTCCGGCGCGTCCCCTCGCCCTCGTTCCCACGCTCCGGCGTGGGAGCGGCGGGGTTGACGCTCTGCGTCGGGGGTCGGCGGCAGCGCATGGAATGCGCTGCCTGGGTTGGAGCCTGAACCCAGGCGGCGGATTTATCCGTCGCCGGTGGACAGGCAACACCCCCTGCTCCCACGCAGAGCGTGGGAGCGAGAGGGAGACAGCCAACAGGAGGACAAGACAACGACATGACGACCTGGCAGACAATCGCAGTGCTGACCATCGTATTCATCGGCACCTTCACCCGCTCCGCCGTCGGCTTCGGCGACGCGCTGATCGCCATGCCCCTGCTGGCCCTGCTGGGAGTCAGCATCCGCACGGCGACCCCCCTGATCGCCCTGCAAGGCTTCACCATCTCGGTCAGCATCCTCTCGACCGCCTGGCGCAGCGCAGACCTCAAGGCCGCCTGGCGGCTGGTGCTCTCGTCGCTGATCGGCATCCCCTTCGGCCTGCTCTTCCTCAAAAACGCGCCGGAGGCGACGGTCAAGGCCGTGCTGGGACTGGTGCTCGTCTCCTTCGGGCTCTACAACCTCATCGTCCCCCGCCTGCCGACGCTGCGCGATGACCGCTGGGCCTTCCTCTTCGGCTGGATTGCGGGGGTGCTGGGCGGGGCTTACAACACCAACGGCCCGGCGGTCGTCATCTACAGCGCGTTGCGGAACTGGTCGCCGGAAAGTTTCCGCTCGACGCTCCAAAGTTACTTCCTCCCCACCGCCGTAATGGTGCTGGCCGGGCACGCCCTGGCCGGCCTGTGGACGGCGACGGTGTGGCGGCTGTACCTCTACGCCCTCCCGTGCATCCTCCTGGCCGTCTTCCTCGGCGGGAGACTGAACCGCGTGCTGTCGGGGGAGCAGTTCAGGAAGGCCGTCTACGCCGGACTGGTGGTGATGGGAGGGCTGCTGTTCTTCTGAGGAGGCACGATGTCGGGAGACAACTGGGACGACAAGACGATCCCCATCCCCACCGCCGGGGGGCCGGGGAGGCCGCTCCTCGCCTGGGTACTGGGAGCCGCCGTCCTGCTGCTGATGCTGCTGGTGTGCGGGCTGGGAGGGCTCTACCTCTTCGGCGGCGGCCCGGCCCTGAGCGGCCCGACGCCGACCCCGATCATCTGGACGCCGACCCCCTTGCCGACCCCCGCCGTCTCGCCGACGCCGGTCCCCACCGAGACGGAGGAGCCGACGCCGACCATCTCGCCGGAGATCTCGATTGGCCGCTACGTGCGGGTCTCCGGCACCGGCGGCTACGGGCTCAGCCTCCGCTCCGGCCCCGGCGAGAACTACACCCGTATGGACGTCGCCCTGGAGGGAGAGGTCTTCATCGTGGTGGACGGCCCGACGGTCTCCGGCGGGGCCGAGTGGTGGAAGATTCGGGACTGGGAGAACGCCGAACGGGAGTGGTGGGCGGTGGGGAACTATCTGGAACCGGTGGAGAGGCCATGATGGAGACAATGGAGATAGAAGACCGAATCGCACAACTGCGCCGCGAGATCAACTACCACAACTATCGCTACTACGTCCTGAACGACCCGCTCATCAGCGACGCCGAGTACGACGCGCTGATGGACGAACTGCGCCGCTTGGAGGAGGAGCATCCCGACCTGGTGACGCCCGACTCCCCGACCCAGCGGGTGGGGGCGGCCCCCGCCGAGGGGTTCGTCAAAGTGGAACATCCGGCCCCCATCCTCAGCCTGGACAAGGCCACCAGTGGGGACG
>JALWUZ010000270.1 GCA_027079895.1 Anaerolineae bacterium | reverse complement strand
TTCCCGAACTGCGTGCAACAACCTCACCACCCTCCGCTCCACCTCATCCAGCCACAACTCCCCCTCACCTGCCACCTGCCCACCTGCCACTTGCAAACTTGCAAACCTGCCCCCTGCCCCTTGCAAACTTGCATACTTGCCACCTGCCACTTGCAAACCTGCAAACTTGCCACCTGCTACTTGCCTCACCAACTCCCCGAAGGCACTCCGTACCGGCTGCAACACGACCTCCTGCAACGCTTCGGCGATGTCCGGGACGCCCCGGCCGTTCAGATAAGCGGCCAGTTGAGCGTACCGCCCCTGCTCATCGTCCTCCACCTCCCGGAAATCGAGGAAGACATGGCACTGATAGGCCCGCAGTTCGACGTACAACCCCTGCTCCCACAGTTCCCGATTGCTGCGGATGTACTCCAACCCGGTGAGATGGTCGCGGAAGATGGTGAAATACCGCGCATCGTTCCGCAGCGCGAGCCCCTCGCCCAGCGACTTCCGCACCGACGCCCCCGCCGGCACCGTGTAGGGGACAGAGGTATGAATCCAGCCCCGCGTCTCGGCGTACCGGTTGTGATAGATGACCAGCGCCCGCTCCGCACCGGCGCGGTTGGAGTAGGCGAACACGTCCTCGTTGACCGTCCCCTCCGGCATCACCAGATCGTAGAGCAGGAAGTTCTCCACCTCAGCGAAGAGATAACGGCGGCGCAGCAAGGGGAAGATCTCCCGCTCGTGCCGCTCGATGAGATACGGGTCGGGCTGCTCGTCCCAGTACGCGCGGCGGTACTCCATCCCGTACTTCTCGGCGAACCCCTCCACCTGCCCGTGACCGAACATCGGCAGGCCGGGCATAGTCGCCAACAGAGTGCAGACCCCGAAATACTTGTCCCCCTTGCCGAACTGCTCGACAGCCGTCCGCTCGTCGGGGTTGTTCATAAAGTTGACGTACCGCTTGAGGATGCGGGGGTCGAACTCCAACGTGTTCTTGATGACCCGGCGGTACTTGGCGTTATCCTCATCCCGGAGCATGTTCATAAACGCGCTGTTGTAGACCCGGTGCATACCCAGCGTGCGGACGAAATACCCCTCCATCAGCCAGAACGCCTCCGCAAGCAGGAGAGTATCGGGAGCCTCCGCCGCCACCCGGTCCACCACCTCGCGCCAGAACTCGTTGGGCATCAGCGCGTCGAACTCCGCTTTGGTCATCCCGTGCTCCGCCCGCGACGGGATGTCGCCGCCGCTGCCCGGCTCCGGGAACCAGAGCCGCTGATAGTGCTTCTTGGTCAGCGTCATCGCCGCGTCGAAGCGGATGATGGGGAACGAGCGGGCGACGTGGAGAATCGTCTGGATGACCGCCTCCCGCACCTCCGGGTTGAGATAGTTCAACTGCGCCGTGTCGTTCCAGGGCATACCGGTGCCGTCGTTGCCGTGATAGATATAGCGCGTCGCCCCGCTCCCCCGCTCTACCCGCTTGAAGACGACCGCCGCGTCGCTGCGGGTGTAGTAGTGGTCTTCCAGGTAGATGCCGACCCGCCCGTCTGCGGAGAGATCGGGCCCGTCGAAGGTGTAGGACGGGAAGGGGCTGTAGTCCAGGCCGATGAACCAATCGGGGTGCTCGATGACCCAACGGGCGTCTATCCCGACGTGGTTGGGCACCATATCGCTCGCCAGCCGGATACCCCGCCGCCAGGCCCGCTCCCGCAGATTGTGGTACGCCTCCCAGCCCCCCAGGTCGGCGGCGATCTGGTAATCGAAGATCGAGTAGGCCGAGGCGACCGCATCGGGGTTGCCGCACATCTGCTTGATACGCCGCGAGGCCCGGCTGCGCTCCCAGAGGCCGATGAGCCACAGGCCGGTAAACCCCCGCCGCGCCAGCGTCTCCAACTCCTCGTCGGGGACTTGATCCAGGCGGGTGATGGGCCGCCCGTATTGGCGGGAGAGTTGATCGAGCCAGACGTAGGTGTTCTTGGCGAGCAGCACCAGGTTGGGCATCCAATCGCGGTCGGGGCTGAAACGCTCCTCGTCCGGTTCCAGCGCGGCGAAATCGTAGACCCGACTCGGCCCCGGCCCGGCGAAGGCCCGCTTCTTCTCCTCCCGAATCAGGTCGAGGCTGCGCAGGAGGCGATAGACGTACTTCCCCACCAAATAGCCCCACCGCTCGCGGATGTACTCCAACTGGCCGAAGAGGGAGTGCGGCACGGCGATGGCCGGGCTGCGGAGCATGTCAATCAAGTTCTGCTCCTCCGGCCCGAAGGGGGGCTGCGTGTCGAAGAAGGTGTGGAGGCCGTCCATCATCTGCCGATAGGCGGTCCCGCGGCGCAAACCGGAGTCGTCGAACAGTTCCAGGAAGGGGGCGAAGGCCGGATTGCGGTTCGCCAGGTCGAGGAGCAGCATTTCCTCGAGGAGAATCTGGCGGTTGGGGACGCCCGCGGTCGCGCCGGCGAAGTACTCCTCGAGGGAGAGTGCGCCCCGGTAGACCGGCAGCGGGGGGAACTCCGCGGCGAAGCGGCGCAGCGTCTCGTCCACCCGTGCGCGGCCCAGACGGGCTTCGAGCCACGCCAGGCCGTCCGCCAGCGCGCCGGGACGCCGCTGCTCCTGGTAGAGGGCGACGACGAGGTGGAGGATCTCGTCAATCAGCCCCAGCGCGTTGATCTCCCCGGCCCGCACCGCCCGCTCCGGGAAGCGGGCCGGATCTCGCTTCTCGTTCATCCGCTGGGCGAAGAGCCGCGCAGCGTGGAAATCGGCGAAGATGACGTTGCCGCTCAGGGAGTAGATGGAGAGGGGGAAGCGGTACCGATCGCGGGCCGCGCGGGAGATGTGGAACTCGCGGGCGGGTGGCTCGGCCTCCTGCCGGAGAGAGCGCAAGTTATCTTTCGTGATGCGGATGTATGGGTGCTCCGGCGGCAAGGACTTTTCGAGTATCGCCAGCGCCCGCTCGAAGGCCGCCCGCGCTCCCGCCAGGTCGCCCAGGTCGCGCAGCACCGCCCCCAGGTTGTTGACATCGCGGGCGACGTTGGGGTGCTCCGGCCCGTAGACCGCCTCGTCAATTGCCAACGCCCGCTCGCAGGCCGCCCGCGCCCCCGCCAGGTCGCCCAGGTCGCGCAGCACGCGCCCAAGGTTGTTGACACCGCGGGCGACGTTGGAGTGCTCCGGCCCGTAGACCGTTTCGTCAATCTTCAACGCCCGCTCGATGGCTGCCCGCGCCCCCGCCAGGTCGCCCAAGTCATGCAGCACACGTCCCAGGTTGTTGACCAGCGTCGCCACGTTGGGGTGCTCCGGGCCAAACTGCTTCTCGAAAATCGCCAGTGCCCGCTCGCAGGCCGCCCGTGCCCCTGCCAGGTCGCCCAGGGCGTGCAGCACACTCCCCAGGTTGTTGACCGCCGTTGCGACCTGGAGATGCTCCGGCCCCAACGCCGCTTCCCAAATCGCCATCGCCCGCTCGAAGGCCGCCCGCGCCCCCGCCAGGTCGCCCAGGTCGTGCAACACACTCCCCAGGACGCTGAGTGCTCTGCCGACCGCTTCCGATTCATCGCCGTGGAGTGCGGTGTAACGGGCCACTGCCTCCCGCGCCGGTGGCAGCGCCTCTTGATACCGTCCTCCGTTCTTGAGGTGCCACGCCTGGTAGTACAGAGCGTCGGCCTGGTACTCCCGGTCCCCGGCCGCCTCCGCACGGCGCAGGAGGTCACTCGCCAACTCGTACCCCTCCTCCCAAAACTGCGGATACGTCGAGGCGAGCAGGCCGCAGAGTTGGAAGCCCAGGGAAAAGAGGCGATAGACGGATACGCGGTCGCCATCGAGCGGTGTCCACCGGCGGAGGCTGTTCACCTCATCCCGTAGGGCTGACAAACGTTCCTGCGGCGTCCGGCGGCGGAGGAACTTGAGGGCCTCTCTGGTCGCCCCGGCCGCGCGGTAGAGGCGGTAGAGAGTATCGGCGATGTCGCCGTGGAGGGGGTAGTGTAACCGCTGCAACGCCTGGGCCAGGCGGCGGTTCTGCTCTCGGTACTGCACCTCGCCGCGCGGCAGGCTGCCAAAGGCGTGGTGCAGGTAAGGGCGGGTAAAGCGGTAGCGGGTCGCCAGGCCGTGCGGCAATTTAGTCTCCCCCATGCGGCGCAGGAAGTAGCGGTCGGCGGCCCGGTCTTCCGCCTCTGGAGGGGCGCAGAGGTAGCGCTCGCAGAGAGACCGCACCTCGGCGGCTTCTGCGTCCAGCACCTCCGCCACCGCCTCGGCGGTGAAGATCTCCCCCTCCAAAGCCCCAATCTGGAGGATCGCTTTCAGTCTCTCGACGATCCTGCGCGCGGCGTCCGGTGAATCCGTCCGTCCGGCCACCAAGTCGTAGAGGGACTTGTTGACATGTTCGCGTGTGTCGCCGTACACCCGCCAGTTGTCGTCGCTGTCCCGCGTGAACTCCCACAGTTGGCCGACCTTCTGAATTAAGCGGTGTCGCCGCCACTCTTGGAAGAGGCTCTCTACGATGTAGGGGTCGCCGGCGGCCATAGTGCTCAACATCCGCCCCAATTCCGGCGTAGTGGAGAGCGAGTCGGATACCTCCTCGGCAGTGACCCACCCCAGATGAAACTCAAAGGCCAGATGGTCGTCGAGCATGAGGGCCGCACTCTTCTGGGCCGGTGTGTACTCGTCGAACGGGATCTCGCGCAGCGAGGCGGGGGTCGTGAGGCTCAGGACGAGCAGCAACGGCAGTTCCTGCACGGCTTCGGCGGCCAGTGAGCGCAACTTGTCCAGCCAGACCTGGTCGGCGTGTTCGAGATACTCAATGGAGAGGAGTAGCGGGTGGGAGGCGGTAACGCGCCGCACCAGGCGGCTCAGAATGTCGCCGCTTTCCGGGGTGGTGTGTGGAATCGCGTCACCGGATTCGCTTTGCTCCACTAACTGCGTCAACAGGTTGAGAACCGGGTCTAGGTTGAGCGACTCCTTTTCCTCCGTGGTCAGGGCTTTCATAAGCGACGGCGCGTGCTGTTTCATCGCCTCGCTGTCCCAGTACAACTGGGCCGCCTCTGGCTGGCGGTCAGGCGGAATCCACCGGCGGTCGAAAAAGAGGGTCGCCGCCACCGCCCCCCCGCGGGCCATGACTTGAGTTTGCAGCCATTGTATCAAGGCATGCCGCCCGCTTCCCTTCTTACCGGTGAGAATGACCACTCTCCCCCGCCTCTCGCGCCGCACCCAGTCCTCGTAGTAAGTCAAGAGGGTCTCCTGCTCATCACGGCGTCCAATGAGGATGTGCAGGCGCGGGACGTCGGGGGGCAGGGCCGGGACCTGCTTTTTCAGACGCTCTTCCGCCTGTAGGATAATTTCAGAATCAATGACAGGGCCGGCGATGGCGATACTCGACTTACTGGCGATGGCGATGCGGTCGCCTTGTCCCTGCTGAGGCGGGGGCGAGGGTTGGCGTTTGCGGCGGAAGCCAAAGAATGGGAGTTTCACGGGACACCTCCCCGGCGCGGATACGAGCCGCTCAGTGGATGCTGATCCTGCTGTTCGTCACACTTCCCCCCACGGCGACGGAGTGGTTCGTAGCGCTGACGATGGTCTGGTCGGTGGGGCCGGTCAGTTCCAACAACGTCCGTGCCAGTTGGATGAGCGTCTCGTCCTGGGCTGCGCCGCTGGCTTGCAGTTCCTCGGCCAGCACCGCTTGGCGGCCGGGGGAGTCCGGTTTAGCCTCCAACTGGCGCACGGCGTCGGCCAGGTCCCGTTTGTCGGCGTACCGCTTTCGGAGACGGCGTTTGATTCCCTGGTAGGCGTCTTTGGCCGCCTCTTTGAGCGCGGACTGGAGCATCAGGGTCGCGCCAGTGGTGAGCGCGGATACAATTAGGGTCGCTGAATCCATTGGGAACTCCTCGGTCGGGTTTTGGTTAGTTTACCACAACTTCCCCGACGTGCAATGTGCAAGCAAAGTGGGATTTCGAAGCAAACCGGGGCCTCCGTATCAACCCCCCACTTCTACCCTCGTTCAGGCGGGGTTGCCAAAATGCGTTTCTTCGGCGAAAATAGGACATCCGCGACCATCGCCCGTCAGCGGAAACGAACAAGAGGAGGATGATATGTCCACATCATCACAACCCACTGCCGCCCAGGCCCGCGCCCAAGACCGGGACTTCATCGCCCGATGCAGTTTGTCGGCCCTGCGCGGGCAATTGCCTCTCTCCTGGCCCGTCTCCCCCGACACTCCCCCCTCCCCCAAGCGGGTCTACCGCTCCCACTACGTCTATCAGGGCTGGGAAGAGTTGGAGGACACCGCCCGACGGGAGCATTTCTCCGACTTCGACATCCTCCTCCGTCTGGTGGACTTCAGTACGCTGCGGGACGAACTCGCCCACCGCCTCGGCTGGACCTCCGCCAAAGGGCACGTCCCCTTCGACCCGGTCTCGATGTTCCT
>JALWUZ010000269.1 GCA_027079895.1 Anaerolineae bacterium | reverse complement strand
GGTAGCGAGGATTTGGGCCTCCTGGCGGAACTGTTCGCGCAATCCCGCCAGCATGCCGGCGTCGAGCCCGCTCTGAGGCACCATCTCCTTGAGGGCGACGGGCCGGTCCAGGCGCGTATCCCAGGCTTTGTAGACCGCTCCCATCCCGCCCTGCCCCAACATCTGGATGACGCGGTACCTGCCATCCACAACCTCATCGTTCCGTAACGTCATGACGCTCCTCCTATTCGTAATCCATCGCCCCGCCGACCGCGCGGTTCAGTACCGCCATCTGGCGCACAATTTGTAGGTAGTCGGCGCGTTGGTGACCGGGTGGGCGTTGGAGCCGTCGGCGTTGGCGACCCAGATGGCATAGGCCCCCACAGTCCCCACCGGCTGCATGTACAAAATCTGCGTGCCGTCGGGTGAGAAGTAAGGCTCGTAAGCGGTGGGCAGCACCGGCTCGTACCCCGCGTTCGCCACCGGGGCCCGGTGCAGCGTGTGATTGATGGTGAAGTAAAAGTAAGTGCTGTCCGGCGGCCAGAGAATCGGCTCGTCAACGTTCAAGTCCCCCTGGTAGACGAAATGGTCGAGAGTGTCGTCGGCCCGGTAGAGGCTCAGCGAGTACCCGTTGGCGTCGTACCAGATGAGCACCTTGTACTGTCCGTCGGGCGAGGGGCAATCCTTGGGGTATCCGATGGCGCACCGGCTGCCGTAGTAGAGATTGTAAGTCCGCCCGTCCAGCGTGGTCGCCGTGCTGCCGCCGCTACAGGTGGAATACTCGTAAGCCGCCGGGCCGATGATCTGCCCCTGCGACCAGGACGGGTCGGTGGTCGCCAGGTAGTAAGCGTCGTCGGCCTTGATGGTGTAGACGATCTGCCCCACCTGTCCCGACGGCGGCTGAACGGGTTGAGAGGTCGCGGTTGGGCCGGGAGCCGCCGGGGCGGTCGGCGTCGGTGCGCTCCCCTGCCAGGCGGAGAGGTCATCGAGATAAATCTGCCCGCTCTGGGGGCCGCTGCCGGGCCGGTCCAGCACCAGGGCGTAGAACTTGATCGGGTAATCAATCACCCCGTTGTCCGGGCCGGAGATGTGACCGGAGGGCCAGGGGCGGGAGGCGTCTATCAGGCCGCTCATCTGCCGCCAGCCCGTGCCCCCGACCTTGCCCAGGCCGACCGACCAAATCTCCCCCTGGGAGTCCCAAATCCAGGCGTTGAGGAAGTGACCGGAGCCGTCGCCGTACACCCACACGCCGATGTAGTTCGGCTTCCCTGCCAGTGCGACCGGGTGGATGAACACCACGAAGTCGTCCTGCACGTTGGGGAAGTTGTAACTCAGTTTAGCGGCGTAGTTGCCGGTATGCACCTGCTCGCTCGACTGCACCAACTCGCCGTAGGGCTGGTCGCCGCGCTTCCAAGTGCCCCACTGCTCGAAATCAATCAGCGCGTTGGAGGCCGGCGGGGAGGTGGGACGCGGCGTGTTGGTCGGCTTGGCGGCGACGGGCGTCGCGGTCGTCTTGGGGGTCGGCGTGGGGCCGGTGGTGGCGGTCGGCGTGTCCGTCGGCGTCGGCCCTTTGGGAGTGCTGGTCGGCTTGGGCGTCGGCGTCGCGGTCGGTGTCGCGGTGGCGGTGGGCGTCGCGGTGTCCGTCGCCGTCGCCGAGGGGGACGGTGTGGGCGTGTCCGTCGCCACCACCTCCGTCACCGCCGACGCCGTGGCCGTGGCGCGGGCCAGATTCAGGCTGCGCCACACCCCCGGCAGGGCCAGCATCGCCAGCACCGCCCCCAGAAGCAGCAGGACGAGCCCCCCGACGATCCAGCCCCAGACGGGGAAACGACGCCGACGACGCGGCGGCGCGGCGGTGGGAGGCGGCGTCGCCACTGTCGCCCGACTGCCCATCACCCTGGTCACGCCGTGAGGGACGACGGGCGGCGGTGAGGGCACCTCCTCACCGCGCAGCGCGGCGGCCATCTCCATCGCGTTGGCGAACCGCCGCTCGACGGGCAACTCCGTCGCCCGCAGGATGGCGGCCTCGGTCGTCGGAGAGATGGCCGGGTTGACGGTTCGCGGCGGGGAGAACAGAGCGGGGTTGGCAATCCGCATCGTCGCCGTCGGCGGTGACTGGCCGGTCAGGGCGTGGTAGAGCGTCGCCCCCAGGCTGTAGATGTCGGAACGGGGGTCGGTGTGCGCTCCCTGGACATCGTACTGTTCCGGCGGAGCGTACTCCGGCGTCCCCATCCCGCGCATCGCCGTCCGCGTGCGGGGGTCGTTGGGATTCCACAACTTCACCAGGCCGAAGTCCACCAACACCGCCTGCCCGTCCGGGTTGATGATCACGTTCTGCGGCTTGATGTCCCGATGGATGACCCCCCGCGCGTGGCAATAGGCCAGGGCGTCCAGGAGTTGCTGCGCCCAGATGAGCACCTGCTTCTCGTCCAACGCCCCCATCCGCGCGATGATCTCCTCCAGGCTCTCCCCCTCGACGAAATCCATCACCAGGTAGGCGTTCCCGCCCTCCTCGAAGAAGTCGGTGACGCGCACCAGGTTGGGATGGTGCAGGCGGGCGAGCACCGTCGCCTCCTGCTGGAACTGGCGGCGCAACTGGGCCAGCGTCTGGGGGTCCAGACCCGGCTGAGGCACCATCTCCTTCAGGGCGACGGAGATCTCCAGCCGGGCGTCCCACGCCCGATAGACGGCCCCCATCCCTCCTTGCCCCAGCAAAGAGGTGACGCGGTAGCGATTTTGGAGTACCTGTCCCACCGAAAGCGTCATCGTCGTTCACCCCACATCCTTGCTCTTGAGCACCAGAGCGGTAGCCAGGCCGAACACCGCGCCGAACCCCATCAGAATCAGCCAATCCTTGAAGAGGTGCGCGATGGAGCGGTCGTAGTCTATGCGAAACTCCTGCTGTTTGAAGACATCCAGCGGCTCCGGGTTGACCGTGACCGACTTGGTGACAGTCTCCGTCACCGTCACCATCTCGTTCTCCGTCACCTGGGGCACAGTGATTGGGACGGTGAGCACCACCCCCGACGGGCAGGGCACCGGCACCTCCCGCGTCTCGGTGATGACCGTGACCGGCTCCCAATCATCGGCGGGCCGCTCCACGTTCATCGAGATCTCTTTGGTGATCTCCTCCGGCAGGAAGCGCGTCCGGGTCAGCCCGTTGAGATACTCCATATTGGCCGACGTGCCCAGGGCCTCCATAGACCAGCGGGTGAGGGTCAGGTTGGACAGGCTCCCGGCAATCCCCGGCAGGTTGAAAATCACCCCGGCGAAGATAATCTGGAAGAACAGGACGAGGAGCACGACGTAGATGACGGTGTTCGAGTTGGGCACTACGGCGGAGATGAGCAGGCCCAGCATAATCGCCGCCGCCGTGCTGAGCACCAGGGTAATGTACATCTCGACGGTGGCCGGCAGGAAGACCCCCTCGTCCGGCAAATCCACCTTGAGGCCGATGACCACCAGGAACAACAGACACTGCACCAGCGCGAAAGCGGTCAGCACGATCGCTTTGGAGCCCAGGTAAGGCACCAAGCGCAGCGACACCATCCGCTCCCGGCGATAAACAGACCGCTCCTTGATGATCTCGTAGACGGCGGCGAAGATACCCAGGAGCACCGCCGCCAGGGACATCATAAAGAGCAGCAGTTGGCTGTTGCCGACGATGGCGTAAGTCGCGCTGCTGCCGGGCCCGGCGAGGTCGAGGTTCAACTGCCGGGTGATCTCCGTCGGCGAGTCGCCGACCAGCCAGTTCCGTTTGGAAATGATCAGGAGCAGCATGGCGATGATCGGCATAATCGCCATCAACACCGTCAGGAGCAACTTGTCCCGGAAAACCAGGTCGAGATAGCGGCGGGTGAGGACGACGGCCTGACGCAGTGCGCTCACCTTAGGCCGCTTCCGGGTGCTGGCTACGGCCTCGGTCGCCGCCTGCTGCTTGATGCGGGGGATGTCCTGTTGGCGGTCGGCGACGTACCGCCGGTACTGCGGCGACCGCTTGAACCGCGCCTCGCTCTCGGCCGCCTTCTGACGGGCGACCTGAGGGTCCGGGTCGTCCAACTGGGCGTAGATGTCGGCGAAATCGCCGGTGGTGACGCCGAAATACTCCAACGCCTCCTCCGGCGGGCCGAAATAGACCATCCGCCCCTGCGACAGGAAACAGACGTGGTCGCACTGGGTGATGTTGGCGGTGGCGTGAGTCACCAGGACGATGGTACGCCCGCCGTCGGCCAGCCGGCGCAGGGTGTACATCATCTTCTTCTCCAGGCCGGGGTCGAGCCCGGAGGTAGGCTCATCCAGGAAAAACAGGCTCGGCTCGGCCAACAGTTCGGCGGCGATGCTGACCCGCTTGCGCTGCCCTCCGCTCAGGCTGCTGACCACCTGCTCCTTCTGGCCGATCATCTCCACCTGCCGGAGCACCTCGTCCACCCGCTGCTCGATCTCCTCGGATGAGGTGTCGGGCGGGAGGCGCAGTCGGGCGGCGTACCGCAGGGCGTTGGCGACGGTCAGGTCGCGGTGGATGATGTCGTCCTGTGGGACGTAGCCTACCATCGTGCGGTAGAGGTCGAAATGCTGATACAGGTCGTCGCCGTTGACCAGCACCTGCCCCTCCTCGGCACGGACAAAACCGTTGAGGGCCATCATCAACGTGGACTTGCCCGCCCCGCTGGTGCCGACCAGGGAGATGAACTCGCGCGGGTAGACGGAGATGCTGATGTCGTTGAGAATCCGCTTCTTACGCTCCCCGCTGCCCACCTCGCGGGTCAGGTTCACCCCGTCGAGCCGAACGCCGCCGGCGGCGGTGTACTGCTGGAAGCCGGTCGCCTCGTACACCAGTTTGAAGGGGCCGATCTGCACCACATCCCCCTGCTGGAGGATATGGGGCCGCACCAGCCGCGTCCCGTTGACGAAAGTCCCGTTGGTGCTGTGGAGGTCGCTCAGCCGGTATCCCTGGGCGATGCGTTCCAGTCGGGCGTGGTGCCAGGAGACGATCGGCGACGAGAGATGGATGTCCGCCTGCGGGTCGCGCCCGATGATCAGGGTGGATTTCATCTGCAAAGCGGTCGCGCCGATGCGGACGATGCCGGAGGCCGGCCGTTGCTCGCCGACCTTGCCGCTGGCCCGGAAGGTGAGACTGACGGAATTGCCGTGCGGGTCGCCGATGCGCAGGATGTCGCCATCCCGCAGATGGGCCTCTTTGACCCGGCGGCCGTTGACGAAAGTCCCGTTGGTGCTGTCCAGGTCGGTGTAATACCAATCGGCTCCACGGCGTTCCAACCGCCCGTGATGGCCGGAGACGTACTTCGGCGGGAGAACGATGTCGTTGTCCGGCCGGCGTCCGATGGTGAACACGTCGCGGTTCAGCGGGATCTCCCGCTGAGGGGTGCCGGGGATGCGCACCACCAGGCGCGGTTGAGGCCGCTCCTCAGGCGGCGGCTGCGACGGCTCAGCAGAGAGCAACTGCCGCCCACAGACCGGGCAGAAACGGGCCTGGGGGTTCTTGAGTTCCGCTCCGCAGAAACGGCAGAAACGGGGCATATCACTCCTTCGCCAGCAGATCTTCGGGTACCGTCGTCGGCACCGGTACCTGGGTGGGATGCACTGTGGGATGCACTGCGGGAGTCGCTGTGGGATGCTCTCCCCCACCCCCTCCTCCACCGCCCATAGGCTGGAACCAGAACATCCACTCCTCGGAGGTCGCCACAGGTGCGCGGTCCTGGATGACGCTCACCTGCCAACGCCACTCCCCGTACCGCTCCGTCGGGAGGATGGTCTCCCAGGTCGCAGCGGTTAGCAGCCCGCTCCGCACAGTGTAGCCGCTTTCTGGATGGTAGGCCATCACCTGGTACACCTGTCCCGTCGCCAGCGTGCCGACCCACTGGAAGGCGATGGGGTTTCCGTAGGTTCCGCCGCCCACCGGAGCGAGCAACATCGGCGCGACGGCCTGAGGCGACGGCGTCTCCGTAGGCGGGGCGGGCGTGCTGGTCGGACGTGGGGTCGGGGTCGCCGTGGGGCGTCGGGTGGGCGTGGCGGACGGTTCACGGGTGACGGTGACGACTACCAGCACCGGCGTGTTGGTGGGGGGAGCGGCCTCCCTCGTCGGCGAGGCCGCCGCTGCCGCCGTCGCCGTCAGCGTGGCACGCCACCGCGAGACCCGCGTCCGCCGGACGAAGATGAACGCAGTCGCCGCCAGCGCGGCCAGCACCACCACCACTGTGATAATCCAGGGGACGGCCTTGTTCCAGTCCCAGCGGCGTTCGACCGGCGGAGGCGGCGGCTCCGGCGCGGCGGCTACCTCGGCCTCGGTGGCCGGAGGCGTCGCACCGGGCAGTACCCGCGTCTCGCCGCCGTAATCGGGCGGGGGCGGCGGTGGTGGGGGCGCCTCCTGCTCCGGCGACAGCACGAACAGGGGACGTGAGATGCCCAA
>JALWUZ010000268.1 GCA_027079895.1 Anaerolineae bacterium | reverse complement strand
CCGCCTTCCAGCGTCGCCGCCGGAGCGACCCGCTCCACCGTCCCCGTGAGGGTCAGGTCCGGCAGCGCGTCCAGCGTCACCTCCGCCGTTTGCCCCTCCTTCAACTGCCCGATGTCCATCTCGTCCACCAGGATGGAGACCCGGTACTGGGAGGCGTCCAACAGGACGATGGCGGGGCGGTTGGGCGGCGGCGACTCCCCGGCGGTGACGTTGACCTGGGCGACGAGGCCGTCGAAGGGAGCGCGGAGGGCGGCGTTGTCCAGGGCGAGTTGGGCCATCTCGAGGGCGGCCTGAGCCTGCTCCACCTGGGCGCGGGCGTCGGTCAGTTGGGCCGCGGTCGGGCCGGCCTTCAGCAGGTCGAGTTGAGCCTGGGCCGCGTCCCGCTGGGCCTGGGCGGCGGCGACGTTCGCCTGGGCGGCCCGGACGGCGTCGCTATCGGCCCCGGCCAGGACTTCGTCGTATTGGGCCTGAGCGGCGTCGAGGTTCTTCTTGGCGATGTAGAGTTCGTACTCCGCGTCGTCCCGCTCGTCCGGGTCGTCGCTCTCCCGAAGGGTTCTGTCGTGGGCGATGAGAGTGGCTTTGTATTGGAACTCCGCAGCGGCGACCTGGGCAGCGGCGGCGGCGATCTGGGACTCCGTCGGCCCGGCCAGGAGTTGGTCACGCTGGGCAGCGGCGGCGGCCAGACGGGCCTCGGCGGCCCGCAGGTTGGCCTCCGCCGAGGCGATTTCCTGGGAGCGGGCGCCGGCGGCGACCTGGGCGTACTGCGCCTGGGCCAGCGCGAGGGCGGCCTGGGCCTGTTCCACCTGAAGGGCGAGTTGGTCATCGTCGAGGCGAGCCAGGAGGTCGCCGGCCTGCACACGGTCTCCCACCTGCACCGCTACCCCGGCGACGGTGCCCAGCCCCTCGAAGGTGAGGTTGACGCGGCGGAGGGGCTCGACGGAGCCGCTGCCGGAGACGGAGACCAGGAGCGTCCCCCGCTGCACGACGGCGGCGCGGGAGTCCTCCTGCTCCCCCGACGCGGCCCGGCGGTTTTTGAGCATCACCGCCCCGGCCGCCAAACCGCCGATGACGAGGAGGGCGAGGATCACGTAGACTGCTTTGCGCTTCATGCGGTTCTCTCCATTCGTGACCACAGAACAAAAATGACCAGGGTCACAATTATAAGCGGTTGCGGTGATTTGTCAAGCGGGGGAGGTTGCCAAAATTCGCATCTTCGGCGAAAATAGCGGCGTGTGAGAGGAATCGGTTGAAGGAGATACAGAGTGCCGAAATCGTTGACCGCTACGAACCACACGATAACTGTCGCCCCTTGGACGACCGCCGACGGCGGGGCGGTGCTCCTCCCCCGCTGGGAGAGCATCAACCCGCTGATACGGGAGTTGTTCCTATGAGCACTGCCAGCCAACTACCGCTTTTCGGCTCCCGCACGCCCCCGCCCCTTACCCGTCGGCACTTCTCGCACGCCGGGGTCTGCCAGGAGGAGGCCCGCGTCTCCCTCGAGGAACGATACTCAGCCTTGCTCCAGGTTGACCCGCGCTTCAACCGCCGCATAGTGAGCCACCAGGCCAGCAAGGAGGAATGGGTACACGGCTGGCTGCGGTACAAAGAGGGCTTCTCCTCGCAGTTGGTGGACAAACTGTTGGACGAGTTCACCGTCCGTCCCGGCGACGTCGTGCTCGACCCCTTCGCCGGCTCGGCGACCACTCTCTTGGTCGCCAAAACCCGGGGGCTCGACGCCGTCGGCATCGAGATTCTGCCGGTGTGCCACCTGGCTTGGGAGGCTAAATCGCTGATAGGAGAGTACGACCTGCTGGAACTG
>JALWUZ010000267.1 GCA_027079895.1 Anaerolineae bacterium | reverse complement strand
CCTCAGGACAATAACGCACCGCGATCCATGTGTCTCCCCCGTCGCGGTCAGTCCAGACACACCTGATAGGGCGAGACATACGCGCTGCCAGGGAAGGTCGTCAGCCCCTCAAAGCACGACCCGTCCACCCCCTCGCCGCTGAACGTGGCGACCACTGTGCCGTAGTAGGTGTACGCAAACCACAAGGTGTCATCGGAGGACTGCGACCACGAGCCGGTGTAGCCGGGGTAGCCCAGGGTGATGGAGCCGTCGGACTCCAGGATCGCTGCGTGAGAGCTGATGGAGGAGGGGGACAGGGTGCACTCGTAGAACGCGGTCAGGCCGACGCCGGTGCAGTGCTGGTTGGTGACGGCGGCCGGCCCGCTGATCGGCACATCGTAGTAGGGGTCTGTTGCTAAATAAACGCTTTGATTAATGGCTTTGCTCAGGCTATCTCTCAGGAATGAGCATCCCAGATATCCTGACGAAGACAATGGCCCAACGACGCGAGGCGGAGGCTGAGATCCGCACGCGGTATGAGCACTTGGACACCGCGCTGTCCGAGCGGAGCCGTCGGCTGTTTGCGGCGAGCGAAGCGCTGAGCTTTGGGTGGGGTGGCATCGCGGCCGTCCATCGCGCCACGGGCCTATCGGCCTCACGCATCCGCAGTGGCATCGCCGAACTTCAGGCCATCGAGGCCGGTGAGTTGGAGCCGCTGCCACCGAACCGCTGTCGCCGTCCCGGTGGAGGGCGCAAGAAGCTTACAGATAAAGATCCCACCTTGCTGTCGGACTTGAAAGCCCTGGTCGAGGCCACGACGCGCGGCGATCCGGAGTCTCCGCTGTTGTGGACCGCGCGGAGCTTGCGCAACCTGATGAGTGCCCTCAAGAGGCAAGGGCACCGCGTGGAGATCAACACCATCGCGCGCTTGCTCAAGCAGCTCGGCTATAGCCTCCAGGGCAACAAGAAGTGCCTGGAAGGGGCTCAACATCCCGATCGCAACGCGCAGTTCGAGCACATCAATGAGACAGTGCGGCGACAGCTGGAGGCCGGAGAGCCGGCCATTAGCGTGGACACCAAGAAGAAGGAGCTAGTGGGCAACTATAAGAACAAGGGCAAGGAGCTGCGCCCGAAGTCCTCCCCCGAGCTGGTGCAGGGGCACGATTTCCCCAACAAAGACACCGGCGATGGGCTTGAGAAAGCTGTGCCCTACGGCGTCTACAACCTCGCCGAGAATGAAGCCTGGGTGAGCGTGGGCATCAACCATGACACCGCGCAGCTGGCGGTAAACACCATCCGGACCTGGTGGAGGGAGATGGGAGAGCCGCTGTACCCGGAAGCGAGCTCGCTGCTGATCACCGCCGACGGGGGCGGCAGCAACGGCTACCGAACCCGGCTTTGGAAAGTGGAGCTCCAGAAGCTGGCCAATGAACTGGACTTTCCCATCACCGTCTGCCACTTTCCGCCCGGAACCAGCAAGTGGAACAAGATAGAGCACCGGCTATTTTCGTTCATCACCAAGAACTGGCGGGGCAAACCGCTGATCAGCCATCAGGTCATCGTGGAGCTGATCGGAAACACCAAGACCTCCAAGGGGCTCACCGTCAAGGCTCGCCTCGATGAGACCTTCTACCCCACCGGCATCCGTGTCTCCGACGAGCAGATGGCTGAGGTTTTCCTGGTCCCTGAGAAGTTCCATGGCGAGTGGAACTACACGATCCGCCCCACTACAGGGGGACATAAATAAGAGCGTTTATTTAGCAACAGACCCCAGGGAAGATGAGAAAAAGTGATCTTCGCTGCCGTGTGGTGGCATGAACTACTCAGACGCTGTCGAGGATCCTCA
>JALWUZ010000266.1 GCA_027079895.1 Anaerolineae bacterium | reverse complement strand
CGACACCCCCTTGCGGCCCCACACCGCCGTCAACATAGAACGGGCCTACCCGGTCATCGTCGTCGCCGACGGCCACACCGTCCTCCACTACACCCACGCCGCCTCGGTCGCGGAGATCCTGACCGAAGTGCGCCTTTCCCTCGCCCCCCAGGACGAGGTGGAAATCGTCGGCACTCTCCCCGTCGGGGAACGGGGTGCCGGACACGCCGCCGCCAACCGCCCGGCCGGACGCGCCTCCCCGCCCCGCATCATCGTTCACCGCGCCGTCCCGTTGACGATCCACGACGGCGACCAGGAAATCGTCCTCCGCACCACCGCCCCGACCGTCGGGGAGGCCCTGCGCCGCGCCGGCGTGGTGCTCTACCTGGCCGACGGCGTGCGCCCCGCCCTGCGGGAACGGGTCACGGACGGTATGGACGTTTACATTGACCGCTCTACCCCCGTCGTCATCCAGGTGGACGGGCGTACCCTGCGGGCCCGTACCCATCGGCAGCGGGTGGGAGAAGTGCTCGCCGACCTGGGGATCGTCCTCACCGGGCAGGACTACACCTCGCCGACCCTGACCGCTCCTCTGGGGGAAGGGGGCACCATCCGCGTGGTGCGCGTCACCGAACAGTTCATCGTCGAACAGGAGCCGATCCCCTTCGACACCGTCTGGGCCCCCGACCCCGACCTGGAAATTGACCACCAACGGGTTATGCAGGAGGGAACACGCGGCGTCCTCGAACGGCGTCTCCGCGTGCGCTACGAGGACGGCCACGAGGTCTCCCGCACGCTGGACAGCAGTTACGTCGCCCTCCCCCCCTCGAACAAAGTGCTCGGCTACGGCACCAAAATCGTCATCCGCACGCTGGACACCCCCTCCGGGCCGGTGGAATACTGGCGCGTCATCCGCATGCGGGCCACCTCCTACTCCGCCTCCACCGCCGGGACGCCCCGGTCGAGCCCCTGGTACGGGCGCACGGCCACGGGAATGAGAATGGGATACGGCATCGTCGCCGTGGACCCGCGCGTCATCAACCTGGGCAGTCGGGTTTACGTGCCGGGATACGGCATCGGCGTCGCCGGCGACACCGGCGGGGCGGTGCGCGGCCACCGCATTGACCTGGGGTACGACGACGACAACCTGGTCCTCTGGCACAGTTGGGTAGACGTGTACCTGCTGACGCCGGTCCCCTCGAACATCAACTACATCATTGACTGATGGCCGAAAGCGACATCCGCCGCCTGCTGCGCCGCTGGGACATCCGTCCCTCCAAAGGGTTGGGACAGAACTTCCTCACCGACCCGCGCACGGCGGACAAGATCGTCGCCGCCGCCGGCCTGACCCCCTCCGACACAGCCCTCGAAGTCGGCGCGGGCACGGGCGTGCTGACCCGTCGCCTGGCGGCCGCCGCCGCCCGCGTCGTCGCCGTCGAACTCGACCACCGCCTCGTTCCCCTCCTGCGCAGCGAATTGAGCGACTGCTCCAACCTGACGCTCGTCGAGGGGGACATCCTCTCGCTCGACCCCGTCGCCCTGGTGGGCGAGGGAGAGTACCGGGTCGTCGCCAACCTGCCCTATTACATCACCGCGGCGGTGCTGCGCCATCTGCTGGGAGCCCGCCGTCGTCCGGTACGCCTGGTGCTCACAGTGCAGCGGGAGGTGGCCCAACGCCTCGTCGCCCGTCCGGGCGCGATGAGCCTGCTGGCGGTGAGCGTCCAATTCTACGGCACGCCGCGCCTCCTGTTCCGCATCCCGCCGGGCAGTTTCTATCCCGCGCCGGGCGTGGAATCGGCGGTGGTGCGCATTGACACCCACCCCGTCCTCCCCCTCCCCCACCCCC
>JALWUZ010000265.1 GCA_027079895.1 Anaerolineae bacterium | reverse complement strand
GTGGGGCCGGAGGCGCCGGAGGCGGTGCTGTTGGGGGCGAACTCCAGGCCGTGGCGGCGGTACTCGTCCGCGGCGAGGTGGGGGGCGGGGACGGCGCCGGGCGGGCCGGCGAGCGGGCGCGGGTCGTCGTCGAAGTCGTTGGTGAGGGTGAGGGCGATGCCGCTGTCCACACAAGGGGAGTCGCTCCGCAGGTGGAGGTAGAGGGTGATGGAGTCGGTGAAGAGGGGGTCGGCGGAGAGGCTGTGGGGCCCGGCGGTGATGCCGGAGTAGTCGCCGCCGGTGTTGTGCCAGACATCGTTGTAGTCGAGCGTCGCCGCGCTGGCGGTGTTGTAGACGCCCCCGCCGGCGACGGTGGCGGTGTTGCTGACGATGATCGAGTTCCACACCTGAGGCGCACCGGATTGGAGGTGGAGGCCGCCGCCCTGTTCGGCGGTGTTGGCGTGGAAGGTGTTGTGCCACAGGCGGGGGCTGCCGCCGGAGACGTAGAGCCCGCCGCCGGAGACGGTGGCCTCGTTCTCGTAGAGGAAGTTGTTCCAGAAGTCGGGGTCGCCGTTGGCGGTGGCGAAGCCGCCGCCGCGCCGGGCGGAGTTGTGGGCGAAGGTGTTGCGCTCGATGAGCGGGTCGCCCCGCTCGTTGTAGAGGCCGCCGCCGATGCCCGCCGCCGTGTTGCTGACGATGACGTTCTGGCGCAGGATGGGGGAGCCGAGGCTGATGTAGACGCCGCCCCCGGAGCCGTCGGTATCGCCGTTGCGGATGACGAAACCCTCCACCGCCGGGCTGCCGAAGATGTAGAGCACTCGCCCCAGGTTCTGGGCGTCGAGGGCGGTCGGGTGGGCGACGGGGTCGTAGGTGGTGAACGAGTCATCGTGGCCGCCCCTGAGGGTGACGTTTTTGTTGATGAGCAGGTCGTGTTCGTGGTACACTCCCTCCGCCACGTGGACGGTGTCGCCGGTGACGGCCTGGTCGAGGGCGTAGGAGACGGTGCGGCAGGGGAGACCGCCCACGAGACAGTTGTTCAGCGTGTCGGTGGCGACGGAGGTCTGGGCCACGTACCGGTCGCCGGGGACGTGGTTGACGGTGGTAGTTTCGGTGAGCACCTTCCAGGTGGAACTGTCGGCGGTGGTGACTGTGACCCGCGTCGTCGCCACCAGGCCGCCGGGCACCGTCGGGGCAGCCTCCACGGCGACGCGCAGGGTGTCCTCCTGCTGCGGGCCCAGGGTGAGCGATTCGGGGAACAGGGCGACGGAGGCCCAGTCGCAATCGGATGTGCCGGTGATCTCGAAGGTGTCGGTGTAGTTGCCCAGGTTGCGGATGGTGTGGTAGTAGGTGATAATCTCGCCGGGGTTGACGTTGTCGTCGCCGGTGGGGGGCTGGATTTCGATCCCCTGCGTGCGGCTGACGACGGTAATGTCCTCGACGGTGGCGTGGACGTACTGGTTGGCCCGTGAGGTGGCGGTCAGGTGGACGGTGGCGACGGTGCCGCTGACGATGGTATCGGGCACGGCGATGGCGACGCGCACGACGGCGGTCTCACCGGGGGCGAGGTGGATGGGGGTGTCGTAGTCCACGTCCCATTGCGCCGGGTGACTGACGTTCAGGGTGTGGGTCAGGTCGAAGGTGTCGGTGAGGGTGCCGATGTTGACGAGGTAGTGGGTGTGGATTACGGTGAGCCCGGCGGCTCCCGGCTCGAAGGAGAAGGCGGGGGTGAGTTGGATGTCGGGGTAGTAGGCCACCTCGTCCGCGCCGAGGTCGGAGGCCGGGCCGAGGGGCCGCTGGTCGCCCTCGACGTCCAGGGTCAGGGTGTCGGCGGGGTCGCCGGCGTGGAGGC
>JALWUZ010000264.1 GCA_027079895.1 Anaerolineae bacterium | reverse complement strand
CCCCGGAAAGGCCAGCCGCAGCAGCACCTCCGTGTACTCGCGGGCGATGATCTTCAGCGTCTGGTCGAAGAGGTCGTGGATGGTCATCTCTCACCCCGCGAGAGCAACTGCGCTGCCTGGGGATGGCAATGTCCGCAGCCGACGTAGGGATCGTCCACCTCCACCTGATACTCCGTGCAGATTGCGTACACCTCCACCCGGCGGACGAGCCCGAACCAGCGGTGGACGATCTCCCCTTCGAGCACCATGTTGGGGCAACTGTTCGCCCGCGCGATTTCCGGCACCGGGCAGCGACGGCATACCCCCGGCTCCCACCGTTCGGAGCGCGGATTGCGTCCAATCAAGCGACATTCCTGGGTCGAGTGCCCCCGGTGGAAATCCTCGTAGTAGTAAGGGCACTCCCTCCCGTCCGGCGTGCGCATACTCACACCCGCGTGACGTACTTCCCCGTGCGCGTGTCCACCCGAATGACATCCCCCTGCTCGACGAAGAGAGGCACCTGCACCTCCAACCCGGTCTCCAACTTCACCTTCTTCATCGCCCCGGTCGCCGTGTCCCCGGCAATCGCCATCTCCGCCTCGACGACCTCCATGTCAACCGTCGTCGGCAACTCCACATCCAGCGGCTCGTCCTCGTAGAGTGCCAGCACCAGTTCCATACTCTCCTTCAGGTAGGGAATCTGTTCCTCCAGAACCGAGGCCGGCAGAGCCATCTGGTCGTAGGTCTCCGTGTCCATAAAGTAGTACAGATTCCCGTCGTTGTAGAGATACTGCACCCCGCGCCGCTCGACCCGGATATCCTCCACCCGGTCGCCGGAGATGAAGTTGTGCTGGATAGTCGCCCCGGTGCGCAGATTGCGCAGAGTAGTGCGGATGGTCGCCTTGCCCCGGCCCGGTTTGTGGTGCTGATACTCCAACACCTTGTACAACTCGCCGTCCATCGTGAAAGTGACCCCTTTGCGCAGTTCGTTCACGTCAATCATCTCTTCCTCCGATGAAAAATGATTTTAACGCTCGTTCAGCAAGATTATACCCTTTCTCCTCACCACGTCAACCGTGACTTGACATACCTGCCCTCGCGGTGTTATACTCTCCGGCATGGAACGCATCGAAGTGGCGACCAAATCTCGTCAGGGCTTCTACGACATCACCGCCGAAGTGCGGACGGCGATCACCCGGAGCGGCGTGCAGGAAGGCATCTGCTTCCTCTTCTGCCCCCACACCACCGCCGGCCTGACGTTCAACGAAAACTGGGACCCGAACGTGCGGCACGACCTCGGCGTCGGCCTGGACGCCATCTCCCCCCAGCGGACGGCCTACCGGCACGCCGAGATGAACTCCCCGGCCCACATCAAATCCTCCCTGATGGGCGCCTCCCAATTCCTCCTCGTCGAAAAGGGCCGCCCGGTACTCGGCTCCTGGCAGGGCGTCTACCTGGCGGAGTTCGACGGCCCCCGGCGGCGCACCGTCTGGGTCAAAGTGGTGGCGGGCTGAAATGCGCGTCGAATGGGAGCGACTGGAACGGCTCCTCCCCTCCGTGCGGAAGCCGGGCCGCTACGTCGGCGGGGAGTACAACGCCATCGTCAAGGACTGGGAGGCCGCCGCGGTCCGGGTCTGCCTGGCCTTCCCCGACATCTACGACCTGGGCATGTCCAACCTGGGGCTGGCGATCCTGTACGACATCCTGAACGGCCTGCCGGAGGTGCTGGCCGAACGGGCCTACCTCCCCTGGGTGGATATGATCGCCGCCCTGCGCCGGGCCCACATCCCACTCTACAGCCTGGAAAGCCGCCACCCGCTGGCGGAGTTCGACATCCTGGGCGTCAGCCTCCCCTACGAGCAACTGTACACCAACTTGCTGGAGATGCTCGACCTGGCGGGGCTGCCGCTGCTGGCTGCGGAGCGGGACGCGCGTCACCCGCTGGTGCTCGCCGGGGGACACGCCGTCTTCAACCCGGAGCCGGTCGCCGATTTCGTGGACGCCTTCGTCATCGGCGACGGGGAGGAGGCCGTCGTCGAGATCGTCCGGGCCTATGAGGAAGTGCGCTCCGCCCCCCGCGAGGCCCAACTGCGAGCCCTGGCCCGTATCCCCGGCGTCTACGTCCCCCGCTTCTACGACGTGCGTTACCACTCCGACGGGCTCATCGCCGGAATCGAGCCCCGACTGCCGGAGGCCGCGCTGCCGGTCCGTCGGCGTCTCGTCCCCGTCCTGCCCCCGCCGCCGACCCGCCTCATCGTCCCTAACGTGGACGTGGCCCACAATCGGGCGGAAATCGAAATTCAACGAGGCTGCATGCGGGGCTGCCGCTTCTGCCACGCCGGGATGATCACCCGTCCGGTGCGGGAGCGGCCTGTCGAAGAGGTGCTGGACGCCGTCGCCGCCATCCTCCGCCAGACCGGGTTCGAGGAAATCAGCCTCCTCTCGCTCTCCTCGTCCGACTACACCGCTATCGGCGAACTGGTGGCGGCCATTGACCGCCGCTTTGCCGGGACGCACACCTCCATCTCCCTACCCGCCCTGCGGGCCGACAGTTTCTCCGTCCGCCTGGCGGAGACGATCGCCAGAGGGCGGCACACCGGCTTCACCTTCGCGCCGGAAGCGGCCACAGAGCGCATGCGGCGGGTCATCAACAAACCCATCTCCACCGACCAGATGCTCGCCGTCGCCCAGGAAGTCTTCGAGCGCGGCTGGCGCACCATCAAACTGTACTTTATGATCGGCCTGCCGGGGGAGCGGATGGAGGACGTGGCCGCCATCGCCGACCTCGCCCGCCGCGTGCGGGGACTGGGACGGCGGCTCCACGGTCGCCGGGCGCAGGTCAACGTCAGCGTGAACACCCTGATCCCCAAACCCCACACCCCCTTCCAGTGGGTCGGCCTGGAATCCTCCACCACCATCCGGGAGAAACAAAGCCTCCTGCGGCGGGAACTGCGCGGGCGGGGGTTGAAACTGGACTATCGGGACACCGAGGCGACGCTCCTGGAAGCGGCCCTCGCGCGGGGCGACCGACGGCTGGGGCGGGTCGTCCGGCGGGCCTGGGAACTGGGCGCCCGCTTCGACGCCTGGGATGAGCAATTCGACCTGGGCGCGTGGCTGCGGGCCTTCGCCGAAGCGCACCTCGACCCGGACTTCTACGCCCGCCGGGAGCGCGGGGAGCACGAGATCTTCCCCTGGGACGTGATCAGTACCGGAGTGCGGCGGCGATTCCTGTGGCGCGAGTACCGGCGCAGCCAGCAGGAGGAGACGCTGACCCATTGCCGGGAGGAATGTCACAACTGCGGGATACTCGCCACCTACGGCGACCTCCGTTCCGCCCAGTGGCAGTGCCCGGCCCAATACGAGAAAAGGAGAGAGTGATGGACATTCGCATCGAGAAACTGGCCGACCTGTTGGTCAACTACTCAGTCGCCATTCAGCCGGGCGACAAAGTGTTCATACAAGGGGAGCCGACGGCGGCTCCGCTCATCCGGGCCGTCTATCGGAAAGTGCTGGAGGCCGGCGGGCACCCGCTGGTCGTCCCCATCCTCCCCGGCCTGGACGAGTTGATGTACAAATACGGCTCCGACGAGCAATTGGGGTTCATCCCGGAGCCAATGCAGACCATCGTCGAGACCTACGACGCCCAAATCCGCATCCTGGGGACGGAGAACACCAAATCCCTGAGCGGGGTGGACCCCGCCCGGATGGCCTTGCAGGCCCGCGCTCACGCCCCTCTGTTCAAGACCTTCATGGAACGCTCGGCGAAAGGGGAACTCCGCTGGGTGGGGACGCTCTTCCCGACCAACGCCCACGCCCAGGACGCCGAAATGAGCCTCGGCGAGTATGAGGATTTCGTCTACGGCGCGTGCCTGCCGGACCTCGACGACCCCATCGGTTACTGGCAGCGATTCTCCGCCTGGCAGCAGAAGATCATCGCGTGGCTCGACGGGAAAGAGCACGTCCGCATCGTCGGGCCGGAGACGGAGGTGGAACTGAGCATCGCCGGGCGGAAGTTCATCAACAGCGACGGACACCACAACATGCCCAGCGGCGAAGTCTTCACCGGCCCCGTCGAGGACAGCGTCGAGGGGCACGTCTACTTCTCCTACCCGGCCATCCATCGCGGGCGGGAAGTCTCCGGCATTCGCCTGTGGTTCGAGCAGGGGCGGGTGGTGAAGGCGACCGCCGAGAAGAACGAGGAGTTCCTGCTGGAGATGCTGGACACCGACGCCGGTTCCCGCTACCTGGGCGAGTTCGCCATCGGCACCAACACCAACATCTCCCGCTTCACCCGTCAGATCCTCTTCGACGAGAAGATCGGCGGCAGTTTCCACATGGCGATCGGAGCCGGCTACCCGGAGACCGGCAGCCGGAACGTCTCCTCCATCCACTGGGATATGATCTGCGACATGCGGCACGGCGGCGAGATCTGGGTGGACGGCGAACTGCTGTATCGAGACGGCGACTTCGTGATCGAGTTCTAGGACGCGGGCGACGGATGCGATTGCGGCTCACCTTCTCCAAAGACGGCCCCTTGACCTACACCTCCCACCTCGACCTGCTGCGGGTGTGGGAGCGCAGCCTGCGGCGGGCCGGCGTCCCGCTGGCCTACTCCCAGGGATTCAACCCTCGTCCGCGCCTGCAACCGGCGGCCGCCCTCCCCCTCGGACACACCGGCGGCGCGGAGTGGCTGGACGTGTGGCTCGAAAGGCCGTTTCCGGTCGGGAGGTTCGCCCGCGCGGTGAAGCCGGTGCTCCCCGCCGGGCTGACGCTCGCTCAGGTCGAGACCGTGCCCCCCAAGGGCCCGGCCCTCCAGACGCTGGTCGTGGCGGCGGAGTACCGCGTCGAGGTCGCCGGGCCCTTGGACGCCGCCCATGTCCCGGACGACATCGAGCGGCTGCTGGCGGCGGCGGAACTGCCCCGTGAGCGGCGCGGGAAGCGGTACGACTTGCGCCCGCTGATCGAGGCCCTCTGGCTAGAGGACGAGGGCCCGGAGCGTCTGGTGCTCGGCATGCGCCTGGCCGCCCGCGCCGGGGCCACCGGCCGCCCGGAGGCGGTGGTGGACTCTTTGGGGCTGAGCGGGCACTTCGTCCGCTACCACCGCCGCCGACTTATCCTGAGCGGCGGGGGGTAGCGGGCGGCGGAACTGTTACTCGCCAACATCGAGGCCCACTGCCAGACCACGCCCGCGCAGCCCGACCTGTTGACACGAAATCAGGAGGAACACACGATGGGATTTCTCAATAAACCATCCGGGCGCCGTCCCCGACGCCCCGCCCCGCCGCAGTTGCGGGAGACGATCATCGCCTTTGTCAGTGCCGACACCTGGGACGAGAGCCGCCGCATCGTCGAGGCGCACCCTGAATTGATGAGCGACGAGGCCGACGCGCTGTTGGGCCAACTGACCGATGCCGCCCGCGCCCAGGGTGACGAGAACGCCCAACGCACCTTTGATGAACACCGCGCCCTGCTGCGCCGCTGCCGCGAAGCAGGCGTGGCGCGGGCCTTTGCCGAGAAAATGCTCCCGCCGGAGGTGCTGGAGCAGGCCGCGGCCGCCGGCCTGACCCCGGAGCAGGCCCTGGAGGTGGCCCGCGCGGCCGCCCAGATGCCCCCCGAATTGCAAGAGGTGCTGGCCGAACTGGCCGCCGGAGCCGAGATTAACTCCCCGGAAGACCTGGAACGGCTGCTGGCCGAGCGCCCCGACTTGCGCGAGAAGCTGGAAATGCTGATAGGGGCGCCGGGCGGTGGGCCAAACATTCCTCCTCAATTCCGGGAGGACCTCCGCCGCGCTCAAGAAAGCGAACAACGCTACCTCCAGACCGGCGACCTGACTGTCCTGAACGAGGCTGTGGCCGCCTGGGAGCGGATCCTGAACCACCCCGCCTTCCCCCAGGCCGACGAGCGCTTCCGGTTGGCCGCCTGGAACGACGCCAGCGTTGTTTTCATGCGTCACTTTCAGGCCACCGGACACCTGGCCGACCTGGATCGAGCCACGTCCTTGTGGCAGCAGGCTATTGTCCGCACCCCAGAGGGCTCCCCCGACTGGGCCCGATGGCAGGCCAACCTGGGCGTGGCGCTCAGGACCCGCTTTGAGGCGCTGGGGCAGGTGGCGGACCTGGATGCGGCCATCGCGGCGTACGACAAAGCGCTGCGGGTGGCCCGCGAGGGCTCCCCCGACTGGGCCAGTATGCAGGCCAACCTGGGCGTGGCGCTCAGTACCCGCTTTGAGGCGCTGGGGCAGGTGGCGGACCTGGATGCGGCCATCGCGGCGTACGACAAAGCGCTGCGGGTGGCCCGCGAGGGCTCCCCCGACTGGGCCAGTATGCAGGCCAACCTGGGCGTGGCGCTCAGTACCCGCTTTGAGGCGCTGGGGCAGGTGGCGGACCTGGATGCGGCCATCGCGGCGTACGACAAAGCGCTGCGGGTGGCCCGCGAGGGCTCCCCCGACTGGGCCAGTATGCAGGCCAACCTGGGCGTGG
>JALWUZ010000263.1 GCA_027079895.1 Anaerolineae bacterium | reverse complement strand
CACGCTGGCGGCTCCGGCGCACCTCGCCGGGGCGGAGCCGTGGGCGGCGACGCTGCCCAACAACCCGCCCCACCTGTACGTCGCCCGCCCCGGCGCGACCGACGACGCCTACTTCTACTCCGCGCCGGAGGTGCTGGCCGGCCCCGGCGTCCCCACCGTGACCGTCCACTACGTGCTGTACGACCCGGAGGGGGATCCGGTGGCGGCGACCTTCTTCGACTACTCGCCGGACGGGGGCGGGAGTTGGTATCCGGCGACGCCGGCCTCCTCCTCGCCCGCGCCGTTGACCCGGACGAGTTCCTCCGGCGAGACGGGGACGTTCATCTGGGACGCGGGGGCGGATGACGCCCTCGGCGATGAGGTGCTGTTCCGCGTGCGGGTGGCACCCGTCGCCCCCATCGCCCCCGCGCAGCGGGGGACGGCGGTCGGGGTCAGCCCGCCGTTCCGCATCAAGGCGTTGGATTGTTACTGGCCGGTGGGGGCGAAGATCCTCGGCGCACCGGAGCATGTCGCCATAGACGAGGAGGTGACGCTGCAAGCCTACCTCGAATCGGCCAGCGGCGCGATTCACTACCTGTGGGACTTCGGCGACGGGGTGCATGGGAGCGGCATCGAAGTGACCCATCGCTACCAACACAACGGGGTGTTCACCGTGACCCTCGCCGTCGAGGGGGAAGCCTGCCCGATCGCCCGCCCGGCCTACGCGCGGACGGCGATCAGCGTCGGCACCGGCATCCCCGACCGGATCATCTACCTGCCGTTGGTGCTCCGGGGGTACGAGAAGGGCGGGATGATGGCGGCGGCGGCCCGTCCGTCTCGCCCGTTCCGCCCCCAGACGGCCGCTCAAGTGGCGGCGCAGCAGGTGACGAACTTCAGTCTGGGGGTCAACAGCCAACCGGCCATCAGCGGCGACGGGAGCCGGGTCGTCTTCTGGTCCACCTGGCCCGGCGACGGCAATCAAGACGGGAGCATCGAGATCATCCTGGCCGATGTGCGGCCCGACGGCTCCGTCGAGTACACCGCCGTCACCAGTTCCACCGGCAGCATCCTGGGCGGCTTCAACCTCGCCCCGTCCATCAGCCGGGACGGGAGCCGGGTGGCCTTTTTCTCCGACCGGGACTTGACGGGGGAGAACGAGGACCGCAACTTCGAGGTCTTTCTGGCGGAGGTGGACGGCAACGGGAACGTCGCCCTCCTCCAGGTGACGAAGACGGCACGCGGGCTGAACGTCCTGCCGGAGATCAGCGGCGACGGGCGGTATCTGGCTTTCGTCTCCAATCAGAATCTGACGGGCGAGAACGAGGCCGGCAAAACGGAGGTCTTCCGGGCGGAGGTGGGCGCGGGGGACGCCATCACCCTGACGCAGATCACCCACTCCGACGACGAGGTGAACGACCAGCCGACCATCAGTTACGACGGGCGGTACATCGCCTTCGTCGCGGCGCGGGACAACGGGCGGGAGTTGCGTTTGGCGGAGGTGGGGACAGGCGGCGCGGTGACGGTGACGACCATCACAGCCGAGGGGGACGTCAACGAGCGGCCCGACATCAGCGACGACGGGGCGCGGGTCGTTTTCATCTCTAACCGTACCGGCGTGCGGCAGGTCTTCCTGGCGGAGCGGAACAACCAGGGCGGGTTCGACATCAGCCAGATCACCACCGACGGGAGCGACAAGGATCAGCCGGCCATCAGCGCGGACGGGGCGCGGACGGCCTACGTCGCCGTCGTCGGGGCGGGGGAGCGGCGGCTGCACCTGTACGACCTGGTGGACAAGGGGGAGGTGGACACGCAGGCCGGCGACCGGGTCGCCTACCCGGCCTTCAACACCGACGGGA
>JALWUZ010000262.1 GCA_027079895.1 Anaerolineae bacterium | reverse complement strand
CTTTACTCTATGAGCTAGGTGTTTGCTTCGAACCCCCAAAGTGCGACGCACTATCGAAGCGCGTCGCACCTTGCGCGGGGTTTCGTGGGGGCCCACCGCAGCGGATGGGTCTCATCGTTTCGTCCAGGCGATGACTCCCTCCCGCAGGTGTTGGGAGTTGACCCGCGCGAAATAGAGCCGGAATCCGGTCGAGCGGGTCAGTCCGCGCCGGAGGGCATGCAGGACCTCGATTTCGTTGACCGGCGGGAGGGGGATGTCGTTCATCGCTGCTCCATAACCTGGCGTTGGAAGGAGGCCCGGAAGACGGGCGACTGCCGCACCGCCGGATGCAAGGCAACCCACCACTCGTCTTCGTTGTGATATGGGAGCACCAGCCGGTTGTACATCAGGCGGTCGAGGTCTGCGCTGGCCGGTGGGTGCGGGTCGTCGGCCACCCGGCGCAGGAGTTCCAGGTCTCTCGCGTGGATCAACCGCCCGTAGTCGCGCACCAGGTTCTGAACGGCCTGCTCGACCTCCTTTTCCGTGATCTGCGCCCCTTCCAGCGTGTAGTCGGCGGAGAAAATAAGCAGCCTCATCAGGTCTCGCACCACGCCCCCGCTGTGCTCGATCAGGCGGTAGACGAGGGCCGGGTCGGAGAAGACGCGGGGGACGTCCACCCGCCGGGAGACCACCTCGTAGAGCAAGTCGCGCCCCTCCTGGTGGGGTGAGCCGTCGTGCGCGGTGATCTTGACCATCGGAATCAGGAAGATGTCGAAAGCCGTGCCCAGATTGCGGTCGTTGAGCAGGGAGACCGGTACGGTGTAGACGGTGTGGCAATCGAAAGACTTGAGTTGTTCGGCGTGCTCGACGAAGAGCAGGGCGTGATTGGTCAGCCCACGGTCGTCGAGGTACTTGAGCATCATCTTCTCCAGGCTGTCAACGATGATCACCAACCCGCCGAACCCCCTCTCCCGCGCTTTCTGGGTGACGTTGTCCACCAGGAGGTTGAGACGCTCCATCAGTTCGGGGAGGCGGGGTTCCAGTTTGCGGCGCACCTCCCGTCGGTTGACGGTGTCGCTGCGGATTTTGGAGGTGACGGAGGCGACGATCTTGCTCAGGAGGGGAATCTCGAAGCCGATCCCGGCCTCGCTGCCCACCTCTATGGCGGCGGACTCCTTCTCCTCGCTCGTCAGCACGATTTCGGCGAACCATTCGCCTATGTCCGCCAGCAGGCCGGGGTTGAGCGCGAGTCCGTGCTTCTCCCCCAGTTCATTGAGCGTCTGGGCGATCGCCACCAGGATGTCCAGATACTCGATGTCCACCAGCGTGAGCGTCTGCTCCACGTCGAGGTAGGCCACCAGGAACCTGGCCTGCTCCAACTTCTCTTGGAGGCCGCGCAATTCGGTTGACTTCCCCGACCCGCGCCGACCGGTGACGAGGATGCGTTGGTAGTTGGGGGCTTTCGTGTGGATAATCCGTCGCTCGGCGATGGCCGCCACACTGCGCCCGCCCCGCGCCGGGCTGAGATCTACATAGCGGGGGTCGCTGAAGGGGATCGGCTCGTCGGGGTTGACGGTGTTGTAGATATCGTACACGTTCAAGGCTTTCAGACCCATCGGGCACCTCCTGGGCGTGCTCTCGTGATAGACGACGGCTGAAGGCTAGTTTACCACAACTTCCCCTGCGTGCAATCGCAACCCCCGCCACCTGCCACTTGCAAACTTGCATACCTGCAACTTGCCACCTGCCGCCTACCAGGGTATACTCCCCAACACCATGCTCGGAGAAACTACCCGATGAGATCTCGCCTGACCCATATCCTCATCCCCCTGCTCGTCATCCTGCTCTTTCCGACCTCC
>JALWUZ010000261.1 GCA_027079895.1 Anaerolineae bacterium | reverse complement strand
GTTCCCCACCGCCCCCTGGCTGACAGTCCTGGCTGCCCTCTCCCTCTCCGTCGGCGGGTTCCTGGCCTGGACGGGGGGGCAACCGGCCTGTCTCCTCTCCTGCATCGGCGTCGCGGCCACCGGCGGCATCCTCCTGGCGGCGACCCTGGCCGGTGAGCAGAGCGCGGCGGTCATCGTGAGCGGGAGCGTCGCCTGGACGCTGGCCCTCGGTCTGCTCTTCCTGCGGCCCGACGCGGCGGATGTGGACGAGGGGAACCGTCGGCGGCTCATCGCCTGGTACGGCCCGGCCCTCATCGGCGCGTTGACGCTGCTGGGCTTCCCCGCCACACCGGGCTTCTTCGCCGCCGGACTCCTGGCCGGGCGGCTGACACTGGAACGCGCCCCCGTGCTGCTGGCGGCCTTCCTCACCGGCACACTCTTCCTGGTCCCCTCCCTGGTGCGCTGGCTGCGGGGCAAATCCCCGGCCCCCTTGCCGCTGCGGGAGTGGCGGTGGGGGATGCGCTCCCTCGCCCCGGCCGTCGGGGTGGGGGGGATGGCGGCTCTCACCGTCGCCGCCGGCCTGTACCCCGCGCTGCTTCTGTCCCCGTCCCCCTTCGCGCTGAAGGACGCGCTCATGAAGCCGCGGCTGACCGACTGGCTTTTGTGGATTATCTCCCTCGCCGGCGGCGGCATACTCGCCTGGCAGGAGCGGAACATCCGCCGCTACCTCCGACTCCCGCTGACCGTGTTGCACGACCTGTTGCGCCTGGAATGGCTCTACGCCGCGCTCGCCGGTGCGCTCGACAAGGGGGTGGGGATGCTGCGCACCGCCGACGAGGTGGTCGAGGGGGCCGGCGCCCTGCTGTGGTCGTGGCTCCTGTTCCTGCTCGTACTTCTGCTGACCTGGAGGATGTGATGCCGACGCTGGCCGATCTGATGGCGCGGGTCTCCTTTCTGGCCGCTATGCCGGCCGTCGCCGGGGTGCTCATCACCGCCAACCTGCTGGTCATCAGCCGGGACTGGCGGCTGAACATCGTCGCCTTTGCCGCGCAATACTTCTTCATCGTGCTCCTGCTGACCCAGTTGATCCGCCTGGAAGTGGCCGCCGTCAAGGGTCTCATCGGCTGGATGATCTGCATGGTGTTCTACCTGACCGAACGCCGGGCTGAGGAGTTGAGTCGGAAGGAAAGGGGAGAGGAGGAAGAGACCCCCGAACCGGCGGCTCCCTCCCGCCGCTGGGTGATGTCGGCGCAGGCCTCGTTCGGGCTGCTTTCGGGACTGTTGCTCACGGTGGCGGCCTACACCGCCGCCCTGCGCCTGCCGCTCCCCGTCGTGCCGCCCAACATCACCCTGGCCTGCTACCTGCTGGCCGGACTGGGACTGCTCCTGGTCGGTATCAGCGAGACGCCGATGCAGGTTGGCTTCGGCCTGCTCTCCTTCCTCTCTGGCTTCGACCTGTTCTACGTCGCCCTGGAGCCCAGCCTGGCCGTCGCCGGACTCCTGGGCGCGGTCAGTTTCCTCATCGCCCTGGCGATGGCCTACCTGCGGGCCGCTCAAGCCGCCGCCCGTCGAAAGGAGGGGGCGTGGTAGCGGGCATCATCCTGTTGCTCGTCCTCCCGCTGATAATGGGGGGCGTCGTTTACTTCCTGCTCCGCTGGACGACGGTAGCGGCTCTGCTCTCCATCGCCACGACGGTATTGCTGGGCCTGGCCGTCACCACCTTGCCGCTCGACCGACCGGTGCGGCTGTGGGGCGGCCCCCCAATCGCCCTGGGCGAGACGGTCACTATCTTCGGGCGGGAACTGGTGTTGGAGGAGGCGGACCGGATGGCGATGGCTTTTATGTTCTTCACCGCCGCCGGCATCTTCTTCCTTGCCTGGCGGGCTGCGCCCCGTTCCCCCCTCTTCCCGATGGGGCTGGGGCTGCTCAGCCTGTTCACCGGCGCGTTGCTGATTCGCCCCCTCATCTACGCCGCCCTGCTGCTGGAGATCGCCGCTGCGCTGGCCGTCTTCGCTCTTCAAGAGGAGGGCGCACCCCCCACCCGCGGCGGCCTGCGCTACCTGACGTTCACCACATTGGCCCTGCCGGGGCTGCTGGTCATCCACTGGCTGCTGGCCCGGTACGCCCTGACCCCCGACGAGACGAAATGGCTCGGCGCGGCCGCCACGTTGTTGGCCTTCTCCTTCGCCCTCCTGCTGGGCGCGGTCCCGTTCCACACCTGGGTAACTGCCCTCGCACGGGACAGCGCACCGGTCGCCGGCGTCTTCGTGCTCACCGTCGGCAACGCGGCGGTCTGGTTCCTGCTCCTGGATTTCCTGGAGACCGCGCCCTGGCTCAGCGGCCACTCCCACTTCGGCCCGTTGGTGCTCAGCGTGGGGCTGGTGACGGTCGCCGTCGGCGGGGCGTTGGCCTCGGCCCAGCGGCGTTTCGGCTCGCTGCTGGGATATGCGACTCTGGCGGACAACGGCGCGGCCCTCGTCGCCCTGGGGACGCACACCCACTTGGGGATTGCGCTCATCTTCCTGCTCCTGCTCGTGCGCCCCTTCGGGCTGGGGTTGATGGCGATTGGGCTGAGCGGCCTCCGGGCCCGCAGCGGCGGCGGCGACCGCTTCGAGAACTTGCGCGGGCAGGGCTGGCGGTCTCCCTGGAGCACGGCGGCCCTCCTCTTCGGCGGGCTCTCCGTCGCCGGGATGCCGGTCAGCGCGGGCTTCATCGGCCGCTGGGCCCTCTGCCGCTCCCTCCTCCCGTCCAGCCCGGCGGCGGCCCTCTTCCTGCTCCTGGCCGGCGTGGGAGTGCTTTCCAGCCTCTGGCGGGGGATGGCCGCGCTGGTGGCCCGCCCGCGCTCGCCGGAGAATCGGAGCGTCGTCGCCAACATCCCGCCGGAGAGCCACCTGACGGCGGCGGTGATCGCGGCGGCGATCGTCGCCGGGGTCGTCGTGGGGCTCTTCCCCCAGGTGCTCGCGCCGGTGACGCTCCGCATGGCCGCTGGCTACACCTTCTTCGCCCCCTAGGCGACGCGGTACGAAAGACAAGGAGGCTTCTGTGGTCAAGAAACGGATCAAACGGCGTTCATCCGGCTCCGGCCGGGCCGGGATGCTCCGGCAAATTCAGGCCCTCCAGGAGGATTTGATGAGGGCCCAGGACGAGATCGTGGCTATGAAGACCACCGTCTCGGTCGGCGGCGGCGCAGTCACCGTCACCGTCACCGGCGACAAGCGGCTGCAATCCATCACCATCGCCCCGGAGGTGGTGGACCCGGAGGACGTGGAGATGTTGCAGGACTTGATCGTCGCCGCCGTCAACGAGGGCTTCGAGCAGTTGGACAAAGAGGCGTCTGAGAAGATGTCGGCCATCACCGGCGGACTGGGCGGCCTGGGTATCCCCGGCCTGACGTGAGGCCTGTATGCAGACCATCCCGGCACCGGTAGCCCAACTCATCGAGACTCTGGCGGAACTGCCGGGGGTAGGCCGCAAGACCGCCGCCCGGCTGACCTTCTTCCTCCTGCGCGATAAGAGCGACCTGGCCGCGCGGCTGGCGACGGCATTGCAGGAGTTGCGGGAGCGCACCCGTTTCTGTTCCGTCTGCTACAACATCACCGAGGATGACCCCTGCCCCATCTGCGCCGATCCCTCCCGCGACCACGCCACCATCTGCGTCGTCGAGGAGCCGCTCGACGTGATCGCGCTGGAACAGGCCGAAGTCTACAAAGGGGTCTATCACGTCCTGCACGGCGTCCTTTCGCCGTCCGAGGGGATGTTCGTCGAGAACCTGCGCATTGGGGAGTTGCTGGCGCGGGTGCGGAAGGGGGGCGTGCGGGAGGTCATCCTGGCGACCAATCCCACCGGCGAGGGGGACTGGACGGCGGCCTATCTGGTAACTCAACTGCGCCCGTTGGACGTGCGCGTCACTCGCCTGGGGCGCGGCCTGCCCGTCGGCGGCGACCTGGAGTACGCCGACGTGGTGACGCTCACGCGGGCGATGGAGGGACGGGAAGAGGTCTAGCGCGGTGCGGCGGTCGGGCTGCTGCGAGTCCGACCAAATCGTTCTGTGATGTCGGCGCGATGCATGGCCCACCCTCCCGCAGACGGAGAGACTGCGGGAGGGTGGGTCGTTTTTTATCGCCTACCGATTCCGCAGCACCAGCGGCAGGTAGACCTCCCAGGAGGGCGGCGGTGCGTTTATCGGCCGGACGGTGATGGTGATGCTGTCACTGGCCAGTGACGCCTCCCCGTTGGCGACACTGACGGTGATCCGCTTGCTGCCGGTCAGCGGCCAGGTGAAGGCTATCGCGTCGCTGATGGCGGCGGTGACGTGGACGACCGTCGTCTGCCCCGTCGCCTGCCAGGTGTAGGAGAGCGGCAGCGTGGCGGTGATGGGCGTTACCCAGGCGGTGAAGGTGTAGGCCGTCCCGGTGAAGTAGCCGCTCACGCTCGGCTCGTGAATCTCCACCCCCAGCGGCACGGGCTGTGGCGGCTGCGGCCCAGCGATGGCGATGGTGATGGCGTCCTGCACCACGATCCCGCACCGGTTGACGACCGTCACGGTGATCCACTTCTCCCCCGGCGTCAGCCAGATGAGCGGCGCGGTGTCAACGATGCCCTGCCCGTTGTGAACCACCGTCCCCTGGTCGGTCGCCTGCCAGGTGTAGGTGAACGGGAGCGTGGCCGTGGACGGAGCCACGGTGGCGACGAAGACGTAAGCCGTGTTGGTGACGAACTCGTCCACGTTGGGCTTGCTGATCGTGACCGCCGTCGGGTGGTTGCGGCAGGCTTGCAGGGAGATGATGGTGACGCCGTCACTGCCGCTGACCCCTTCCGCGGCGACGGCCTCCACGTGGTTCTCCAGATGTCCCTCGGCCTGCACCGTCGCCGTGAACACCTCCTCCCACGTCCGCCCGACGGGGATGACGGTCTGCCAGGTCAGGGCGACGGTGGCAGTGACGCCGGACGGCAGGTCGTCGGTGATGGCGGTGGTGAGGCTGATGTTGCCGGTGTTGGTGACGCGGAGTGTGTAGGTAACGATGTCGCCGGGGGCCAGGCGGAGCGGCGCGGCCGTCTTGCCGACCTGGAGGCCGGGGGCGTAGCGGGCCTCGGAGACGGCTGTCGCGGAGCCGGAGGGCCCTTCGATGGCGGCCGCCTGTACCTGATTGGTGAGGGTGCCGCTGTAAGCCTGGTTCACGGTGGCGGTGACGACCTGCGTCCACGTCGCGCCTCTGGCGATCGTCGGCGTCCAGGTCAGTACCCCGCCGCCGACTCCGGCCGGCAGCGTGTCGCTGACGGTGACGTGGAGCACCACGTTGCCGGTGTTGGTGACGCGGATGGTGTAGGTGACGAGTCCGCCGGGCGGGGCGACCGCCGGCTCCACCTCTTTGGCGACCGCCAGGCCGGGGGCGAACAGGACGACGGAGGAAGCGGCGGCGGAAGAGGAGGCTCCCTCGGCGGCGACGACGGCCACCTGGTTGGTGAGGGTGCCGCTGTAGGACTGGGTGGAGGTGGCGACGAACCGGTGCGTCCACGTCCCCTGAGGCGCGGTCAGCACCACCTGCCAGGTCAGAACGCGGCTCCCGGAGATGGGTACCACTCCGGCGGGCAGGTAGTCGGTGATGAAGGTGGTGAGGCTGATGTTGCCGGTGTTGGTGACGCGGAGGGTGTAGGTGACGGCCTCGCCGGGGGAGATGACCGGCGGCGTGACCTGCTTGGTGACGGTCAGGGCCGGATAGCGAGAGAAGGTAGTCACGGTGTAGACTGCGCTGACCCCCTCCTCGGCGGCGACGCGCACGACGTTGGTCAGCAGGCCGCCGTAGCCGGGGGCGACGTCCCCGGCGACCGTCTGCCGCCAGGTCTCGTCGGGGAGGATCGTCGGCGTCCAGGTGAGCACCGCCGGGAGGGAGAGCGACGGCGGCGGGGTGTCGGTGACGACGGCGTGCAGGGTCAGGTTGCCGGTGTTGGTGACGAGGATGGTGTAGGCCAGCGGCTGACCGGCCCAGGCGACCGTCGGCTCGGCCTGTTTGACGAGCAGCAGGTGGGGCGACTGGGCCAGGGTGGTGATGGTGTAGGCGTCCCGCGCCCCCTCGACCGTCGCCACGCGCACGACGTTGGTCAGCGTTCCGGCGTAACCGGTCTCGACGGTGACCGGGAGCGTCTGTTGCCAGTGGCCGCCGACGTCCAGGTTCACCGCCCAGGTGATGAACTGGGTGGGGGTGACGGGGGCGGGCAGGTAGTCGGTGATGACGGCCTGAAGCGAGACGTAGCCGGTGTTGGTCGCGGCGAGGGTGTAGGTCAACCGCGTGCCGGGCTGCAAGGTGTTGACCACCGCCGCCGACGCCTGCTTGCTGACCTCCACGTCAATCAGCAGTTCGTCGGCCCCCAGGTCGTAGGAGACTCCCTTGGGGCGGTTGTCGTTGTCCACGTCGTCCGTCAGGCCGGCGTCCAGGCCCGCGTCCAAAGCCGCGCTGGACGCCGGCCTGACGGACGACGTGGACAACGACAACCGCCCC
>JALWUZ010000260.1 GCA_027079895.1 Anaerolineae bacterium | reverse complement strand
CCCCCGCCCCTGTCCCTGGGCGTCAATGACGGTGGGGTTGGCGGTCGGGTCGGGGGTGGTCCAGTTGGTGATGGTGTAGCCGCCGCGCACCGTCAGCGTCTTGCTGATGTAGACCACTTGGGTGATGAGGCCGCTGGCCGGCGGGTCGGGGTAGTCGGTCGGTGCCGGCCGGGCCTGCACGCCGGTGTAGACTCCGGCGGCGATGAGGATTTCGTCGCCGCTGTTGGCGGAATCCACCGCAGCCTGGACAGTGGAGTAGCAGAGGGTGACGGTGACGCCGCCGCAGTTGCCGCCGGGAGCCACGTAACGCACCGTCCCCCCGCTTTGGGCGAGGGCGACGGGAGTCCCCGCGCCCCGGTGCCCCGGCAGGAACAGCAGCAGTCCCGCCAGGGCTACCAGGGCCAGGGAGAGGGTGAGGGTTGATTTGAACAGGTTGGTACTCATCGTGCTTCGCTCCTTTCTTTTAATGATTTGTCGGACTACACTTCCCACGTCTCCCGCCCGCCCCAGCCCAGCCGTTCGTCCAGCAGGTCTATCCGGCAGGGGGTCACGTGGACGACGAGGTACAGGTGGGCGGCGTGAGCAGGGGGCACTGGGAGCGGCTGCCAGACCGTCCAATTCGGCTGCTCCACCACCCGCGCCAGGCCCAGGCAATGCAGCCAGCGCGTCCCCGATGCCGCGCTGTCCTGGACGACGAAGGAGACGCGGGGGTCGTGTTGCAGGGCGTAGGCCACATCGCACCAGCGGGGGACGAGGCACTCGACTTCCAGGTTCTGGTGACGGTAGCGCACGACGGCGGCCTGTGCCCCTTCCGGCCCGGTGGCGCCGAGCACGCCGACTTGGTGCGCGGCGAGGAATCCGCCGATCCGGTCGCGCAGTCGTTCCAGCATAGCGGCAGTATAGCCGATGGGGAGGAGGTTGTCATCCTCCTAAAGATTGATTTTAGGGCTTTTCAACGTTTTAACATTTGACGGGTGGACAAAAGGGGGGGGCCGGCGATTGAGCCGTTGCATTCGCTGTTGGAGGGTGCTGGGTAGGCGATGGCATTGCCATCGCCTACCCATTTGACCGTAAGCATAGGAACTTTGAAAAGCCCTAGATTGATTTTTGCGATGTGTGGGGTGTTACGGTTCGGGGATGAGCCCCAGCCGTCGGGCGCGGGCGGCGGCCTGGGTGCGGGAGGAGACGTCCAGTTTGCGCAGGATGTGGACTAGGTGGCTCTTGACGGTGTGCTCGCTGATGGTCAGTCGCGCGGCGATGGCCCGGTTGCTCAGGCCCTGGGCCACCAGCCGCAGCACCTCCACTTCGCGCCGGGTGAGGGTCGCGCCGGTGTCGGGCACGCGGAGAGGACGGGGGCGGGCGGCCTCCTCCAACAATCGCAGCAGGCGGGAGGCGAACGCGGCCTGTACGCCGCGCTCCACCGCCAGGCGCAGCAGGGGGATGACGACGGGGGACTCAACTAGGATGCGGCCCGGTGTGCGCCGCCGTTCGCTTTCGGCCAGGACGGGGGCCAGTTCGCGCAGCGCGGCGCGGGTGAGGCCCTGTTCCTGGTAGCAGCGGGCCAGGAGCAGGCGGGGGCTGCCGAAGAGGGTGATGAAGCGGGTCTGTCCGGCCTTTTCGACCGCCCGACGCAGCCACCGCTCGGCCTCGTCCAGGCGACGGCGGCCCGGCGGCTCGGTCAGTTCCAGCACGCCCCGCATCATCAGGCGCAGGACGCGGACGAAGGGGAGTTCGAGCCCGTCGGCGGCGGCCTCCATCTCGGTGTACGTGCGGTAGGCCGCGTCGCGCCGCCCCTGGGCGAGGTAGGCCCGTCCCCGCAGGTAGAGCCAGCCGCCGCGGAAGG
>JALWUZ010000259.1 GCA_027079895.1 Anaerolineae bacterium | reverse complement strand
GTGCAGGAGCAGATGTACTCGGAGACGCTCCACCGCTTCCTGCCGGACCGGTACGTCGAGGGCACCTGCCCCGTCTGCGGGTACGAGTCGGCGCGGGGCGACCAGTGCGACCGGTGCAACACGCTGCTCGACCCGCAGGACCTCGTCAACCCGCGCTGCAAGTTGGACGGCTCTATTCCGGTCATCCGGGAGACGGAGCACTACTACCTCGACCTGCCCAAACTGGCGCAACAGGGGCTGGCCGAGTGGCTGAACGATGACAAGGAGCACTGGCGGCCTCACGTCATCAACTTCTCCCGGCAGTACGTGAGTCAGGAGAAGTTGCAGGCGCGGCCTATCACCCGCGACCTGGACTGGGGCATTCCGGTGCCGGTGCAGGGCTGGGAGGGGAAGTGCCTCTACGTCTGGTTCGAGGCGGTCATCGGCTACTTCTCCGCCACCATCGAGTGGTCGCGCAACACCGGGCAGCCGGACGCCTGGAAGGACTGGTGGTACAATCCGGCGGCCAAGACGCTCTACTTCATCGGCAAGGACAACATCCCCTTCCACACCATCATCTGGCCGGCGGAGTTGATGGGGGTGGAACGGCTCTACGAGGAGGACGAGAGCCGGCGACTCAACCTCCCCTACGACGTGCCCGCCAATCAGTTCCTAAACCTGGAGCACAAGAAGTTCTCCGGCAGCCGGGGCTGGGCGGTGTGGATGGACGATATGCTCGACGAGTACGACCCCGACCCGCTCCGCTACTATCTGACGGTGGTCATGCCGGAGACGCGGGACTCCAACTGGCAGTGGGACGGGTTCGTCCGCCGGAACAACGACGAGTTGGTGGCGACCTGGGGCAACCTGGTCAACCGGGCGTTGACCTTCGCCTACAAGCGGTTCGACGGGAAGGTCCCCACGCCCGGCCCGCTGACGGAGGCGGACACCCGCATCCTCGGCCTGGTCGAGAGCGGGTTCGAGACGGTGGGGGAGTTGATCGCCGCCTGCAAGTTCCGCGCCGCTCTGAACGAGGTCATGGGGCTGGCCCGCGAGGCCAACCGTTACCTCGAAGAGAAAGGGCCCTGGTTCCAAATCAAGGAGGATCGGGAGGCCGCCGGAACGACCATCTACGTCGCCCTGCGGGTGATTGACTCGCTGAAAGTGCTCTTCGCTCCCTTCCTGCCGTTCTCGTCGGAACGGCTGCACCAATACCTGGGCTACGAGGGGACGTTGTTCGGGCGTCAGTACGTCGAGACCTTCCGCGAGGCGGGTGGACGAGTCCACGAGGCGTTGTGTTACGACGACAGTCAGGCTACGGGTCGCTGGGAGCCGAGCGACCTGCCGCCGGGGCAACCGCTGCGCAAGCCGGCGCCCCTGTTCAAGAAGTTGGAGAGGGTCGAGCATGCGGATGGGCAATCGCCCTCGAATCAAGCATAAAATGAAAGGAGTCAGATGAACAGAAAAGCGTTGATTGGGATCACCATCGGAGTGCTGCTGCTCTCCCTGGCCTGCTCGTTCGGGCCCAGCGGCGGCGGAGGCGGCGGCGGACAGCCGTCCAACGTCATCTTCCAGGACGACTTCAGCGACGCCAAATCCGGCTGGGAGGTCGGCGACTATGAGACCGGCAAGGTCGGATACGGCAACGGTGTTTACTACGTCATCTCCAACGGCGACGGGGACACGATGTGGGGCGTGGCGAACAAGAAGTTCGACAACGTCATCATTGACGTGGACGCCACGCAGATCTCCGCCGGGCCGGACAGCAACAACGACTACGGCATCCTCTGCCGGGAGCAGGGGGACGGCAACGGCTACTTCTTCCTCATCTCCGGCGACGGGTTCTACTCCATCCTCAAGGCGGA
>JALWUZ010000258.1 GCA_027079895.1 Anaerolineae bacterium | reverse complement strand
CCCCAAGACCTTCACGGTCATCGGCCCCCATCGCCCACTGGCCCGTTACACCGCCCGCCCCTACGGTCGGGCCGACATTCCCATCGTCCCCCCTGGACTGCCGCCCTGCGCTATCGCCATCACCTTCGTGGACGATTTCGGCGTCGAGCGCACCGTCGGCGTCTGGCTGCTGGCGGAGGACGGCACCCCGTTGGTCCCCGCTACCGGCCAGTCCGGGACGTCCCATCTGCTGGCGGCGGAATCCTCCTACAGCGGGCCGACGCGCGATGTCTCCCTCCACGTCCTGGAACACATACCCTGAACGGTGCCTCGCCGCGGCGCGACCGACAGACTCCCGTCGCCGCCGGTGAAACAGGAGTGACCCCATGAGCACCGACAAGCGCAGAGACGATTCCGCTCCTGGCTGCTGGCAAGCCATCCTCGCCCTGGCCCTGTTGCTCTACCTGGGAGTGGTGCCCCTCGGCGTCACCTTCTTGGCCGAACGAGCCCGCTCCCTCGTCCCCGCGCCCGGATTGCTGTATGCCGCCGCGCTGCTCATCACCGGCGGACTGCTGCTGACACCGGCGGGAGTCGTCCTCTGGCTCGTCCATGACCGTCAGGCCTGGCGGCCGCTGGGCTCCGTCGCTGCCGCCGCCGCGCTCCTCACCGGCTACCTCCTCCTCGACGGCCTGGTGCGGGCCGCTTTCCCGGAGAGCACCAAGCCGGTGCTGCACGGCGAAGGGGCCGACGCCGCCGCCGTCCGTCTGGCCCTGCTGCTGCCCTACCTCTGGCTGGCCGCCGGCGGTGCGCCGCGGCTGGTCGGGCTCCCGGCTCCGCGCCGGAGAAGGGCCTGGCTGGGGCTGGGCCGTCCCGACGCCGCCCTGGTGCTCATCGCCCTGGCGATCGCCGCCCTGCTGACGCTGCCCTGGCCGCTCACCGGAGCCCTCGGCGACAGCATCACCACCCTCAGCATCCTCTTCCAGACGCTGGCCGCCGTCCTGCCCAACGTGCTGCTCCTGTGGGGCATCCTCTTCCGCCTGCTGACCGCCACCTTCACCCGGCCCTGGCTGGCCGCGCTGACCACCATCTCGCTCGCCATGCTGACCGCCTCCGCCGCCGCCCTGCCCACCGCCGACTGGCAGGCCCTCGCCGACGCCGTTTACCTCTTCCCGCTCGCCTTCCTGCTGACGGAACTCCGCGCCCGTGGCCGCACCGTCTACCCGCTGCTGCCGGTGGCGTTCCTCTACCGGGCCATCCCGCTCATTTTCGTTGACCCGCGCGACGCCCTCGCCCAGGGCATCCCCGAACCGGAGCACATCCTCGCTCACACCGTCGTTTTGGTGACGGCGGCCCTGCTGGGGCCCGTCCTCTGGGGCGGGCGGCGGCTCTGGCTCTCGCTGCGCGACCGTCCTTCCATCCCCCCGGCGGCCCGTTTCGCCGCCGCCGGACTGGTCGCGCTGACTTTGTGGGCTCTGTGGAGCGGGGGGTATCTGATCTTTGGAGAGGTCGGCTTTGCCAACGATGGCTTCCTCATCATAATGGAGGAGCAGGCCGACCTGAGCGACATCGCCGCCATCCCGGACCGGGAGGAGCGTCTCCAGGCCGCCTACGACGCACTGGTCGAGACCGCCGAGCGCACCCAACCCCCCATCCGCGCCGAGTTGAACGGGCTGGGCGTCCCCTACCGGCCCTACTACCTCATCAACATGATTCGGGTGGACGGCCACCGCTGGCTGATGCCCCGCTTCGCCAAGCGGCCCGGCGTGGCGCAGGTGCTCCTCAACCCCAACGTGCGGGAGTACCCCCACCGCATTCCGATCCCGTACACCGACGGAGAGTCTCCGGCGGAACCTCTGCCGCCCAACCTGGCCGCCATCCACGCCGACGAGGCTTGGTCGCTGGGCGTCACTGGCGAAGGGATCGTCGTCGCCGGGCAGGACACCGGCTACGACTGGACGCATCCGGCCCTCCAGCCGCACTATCGCGGCTGGGATGGCATCACGGCGACCCACGATTACAACTGGCACGACGCCTGGGACGACACCGCCGTACCCTTCGACGACGACTCCCACGGCACCCACACGATGGGCATCGTCCTCGGCGACGACGGCCTGGGGTACACCATCGGCGTCGCGCCGGGGGCCCAGTGGATGGGCTGCCGGAACATGCGCCGCGGGTTCGGCAACCCGGCGGCCTACACCGAGTGCATGGAGTTCTTCCTGGCCCCCTACCCGCACGGCGGCGACCCCTTCAGCGACGGTGATGTCCGCTACGCCCCCCACGTCATCAACAACTCCTGGGGCTGCCCCGACTTCGAAGGCTGCCGCCCGGACACCCTGCGCCCGGCCGTCGAGGCCCTGCGGGCGGCGGGCATTATGATGGTCGTCAGCGTGGGGAACGATGGCCCGGCCTGCGACACGGCGACCACGCCGCCGGCCAACTACGACGCGGTCTTCTCCGTCGGCGCCACCGACGACGAGGGGCAGATCGTCGGCTTCAGCAGCCGCGGCCCGGCGGACGGGGGGCTCATCAAGCCCGATGTCTCCGCGCCGGGAGCCTACGTGCGTTCCAGCGTCCCCGGCGGGGAGTACCGCTATGCCGGCGGCACCTCGATGGCCGGGCCGCACGTGGCGGGACTGGTGGCCCTCCTGTGGTCGGCCAACCCGTCCCTCATCGGCGACATCGAGGGGACGGAGGAGTTGATCTGCCGCACGGCGTCGCCCCGTCCGGTGGCGGCGACCTGCACCGGCGCGGTTGATAAAGGCCCCTTCGCCGGGCTGATCTCCAATCCGGTCTGCGCCTGCGGCGACGTATTCGGGAGCCCCAACAACGTCTACGGCTGCGGGTTCATTGACGCCGGGGCCGCCGTCCGGGCCGCGCTTGGGAGGTGACGACTGGAGCCGTTCCTAGCCCAGGGGCGAGTTCAGCGCGGAGCGTCTGGCGGAGGCCGTCGCCGAGGCGGAGTCCCAGTTGCGCCGGTACGCCGCCGACGACCGGCTGGCCCGCGTCGGCGAACGGGTGGCCCTGAAATGTATCGTCCTGGTCTATCACGGCTGGGAACTGGCGCATCGGGAGGAGGTCGCCGTCGGACGATGACGGACATCTACGCCTTCCTGGACGCAGAGCGCATCCCCTACGAGCGGTTCGACCATCCGCCGGTCTATACCGTCGCCGAGGCGGAGCGACTGGTGCCGCCCCTGCCGGCTACGCACACCAAGAACCTCTTCCTGCGCGACCGCCGGGGGGAGCGGCATTTTCTGGTCGTCGTGGGGTTCGAGAAGATGGTGGACTTGAAGGGGCTGGCCCGTCTCCTGGGGGTGCGCAAACTGGGGTTCGGGTCGCCGGAGCGGTTGCGCCGCTACCTGGGGGTCGAGCCGGGGGCCGTCTCGCTCCTCGCGCTGGTGAACGACGAGGCGGGCGCGGTGGAGGTCGTCATAGACCGTCCGCTGTGGGAGGCGCGGGCGTTGGCCTGCCATCCGCTGGTCAACACCAGCACGCTGACCATCGCCCGCGCGGATATGGCCCGTTTCCTGCGGGCCACTGGCCACAGCCCGCGCCTCGTGGACGTGCCGTGGAGATGAAGTCTCCTACGGCACGAGGACGATTTTGCCGAACTGCTCCCCCCGTTCCAGGGCCTCGAAAGCGGCCCGACCGTCGGCGAGGCTCATCACCCGGTCAACGACCGTCCGCAACTTGCCCGCCCAGACCAGGCTCATCACGTCCCGGAAGTCCTGGTGGGTCCCCATCGTCGAGCCGATGATGCTGATCTGCTTGCCGAAGATGAAGCGGATGTCAATCTCCGTCTGCGGGCCGGAGGTGTTGCCGACGATGACGATCCGCCCGCCCCGCGCTACGGCCCGCATGGACTGGGCCAGCGTCGCCCGCCCGACGTTGTCCACAACCACGTCCACCCCGCGCCGCCCGGTCAGTTTGTAGATCGTCTTGCTCCAGCGCGGGTCCTCTCTGTAGTTGAGCACCACGTCAGCCCCCAACCGGCGGGCCTTCTCCATCTTCTCCTCGCTGCTGGTGAGGGCGTAAACGGTCGCCCCGGCCAGTTTGGCGATTTGAATCGCCATCGAGTTGACGCCGCCCCCCGCCCCGACGATGAGCACCGTCTCACCGGCCCGCAGCCCGGCGCGGTGGATGAGCATCCGCCAGGCGGTGAGGGAGACGAGCAGCGGCGCGGCAGCCTCTGGGAAATCCCACCCCTCCGGTATCTCCATCAGGTTGGCGGCCGGGACAACGACGTACTCCGCCTGCCCTCCGCGAATCTGCTCCCCCAGGATGACGTAGCCGGGGCTCAGGGAGTGCTCCCCCCGGCGGGTAAACTCGTCCTCAACGGTGGTGAGGCCGGGGTCTATGACCACCCGCTGCCCCACTTCCCAGCCGACAACCCCGTCACCCAGACCGGCGACTTCGCCGGCCACGTCCGCGCCGGTCCAGTGGGGCATTTCCAGTTTCAACCCCGGCCAGCCGCGCCGAATCCAGACATCGAGATGATTGAGGGCGCAGGCCCGCACCCGCACCAGCACCTCGCCGGGGCCCGGCGTGGGGTCGGGAACGTCGCAGTATTGCAGGACGTCGAGCGGGCCGTGTGCGTGGAAACATAAGGCTTTCATGGGCTCCTCCGTTGTCTTCTACAACCCCGTCGGCAGGGGGATGAACTCCATTTCCAGGTCGAACCTCTCGACCAGGTGGCGCGAGAGGGCGCGGACGCCCAGGGTCTCGGTGGCGTAGTGTCCGCCGTAGATGACGTTGAGGCCGTATTCGGCGGCGTAGTGGTGATAGGCGTGGCTCGTCTCGCCGGTGACGAAGGTATCGAACCCGGCCTGGGCGACTTCGGGGATCATCATCGCTCCCCCGCCGGAGATGCACCCCACCCATGTAGCCCTCTCCGGCCCGTAGTGAACTACGCGCTGCACCGACTCCCCGGTGCCCTGTTTCAGACGGTACACCAGGGCCTCCACGGGGAGCGGCTGCTCCAACCGCCCGCCGAGCCCGATGTCGTTGCCGTGATAGCGTCCAAAGGGGCGCACGTCCTTCAGGCCGAGGAGACGGCACAGTTCGGCGTTGTTGCCCACCTCCGGGTGCATGTCCAGCGGCAGATGGGCGGCGTAGAGGGCGCAGTTCCCCTCGATGAGCGTCCGCACCCGCCGGAACAGCGGCCCGACCAGGCGGGCCGGCTTGTCCCAGAAGAGGCCGTGATGGACGATGAGCAGTTGCGCACCGGCGGCGATGGCCCGCTCGATGGTCTCCTGACAGCAGTCCACGGCGCAGGCGAGTCTCTTCACCTCCTCCGGCCCGGCGACCTGCAAGCCGTTCTGGGAGGAGTCGCCGATCTCCTGGATGTGCAGGTAGGTATCCAGGTACTTCACCAAGTCTGCGAGTTTCATCGCGCGGCCTCCTCTTCGTCTTCGTCGGCGAACAGCGGCACGAAGGCGAACTTCTCCACGTCCACCAGTCCCTGGTCGGTCAACTTCAGGGCGGGGATGACCTCCAACGCCAGGAAGCCGAGGGCCATGAAGGGGTCGTGGAGCGCGGAGCCCATCCCCTCCGCCGCCGCGAGCAGGGCATCCATCTGACGGCGCACCTCCTCCACCGGGCGGTCGGACATCAGCCCGGCGATGGGGAGCGGCACCGTAGCCAGCACCTCATCCCCGACGGCGGCCGCCAGCCCGCCGCCCATCTCGGCGACGGCGCGGGCCGCCGTCAACATCGAGCCGTCGTCGCAGCCGGCGACGATCAGGTTGTGGGCGTCGTGCCCCACGCTCCCGGCCAGCGCACCCCGCTTGAGTCCCAGGCCGCGCACGAACCCCAGGCCGACGTTGCCGGTGCCGCGGTGCCGCTCGATGACCGCCATCTTGAGCAGGTCGCGCTCCGGGTCGGCGACGGCCAGCCCGTCCGCCACCGCGACCGGCTCCACCAGATGCTCAGTGACGACCTGGTCGGGCACGATGCCAATGACGCGCACCTTCTCGCCGGTGGCGGGGATGGCGAAGTCGAGGTGCTCCCAGTCCACGTGAACGGTGTCCCGCACGTGGGAGTCGTCCACCTGCGGCAGCGGCCACTCGCCGACCGGCTCCCCGTCCTGGGCCACGAGTTTCCCGCCGGAGAAGACCATCTCGGCGCGGAACCGCTTGGGGTTGGAGAAGACGACCAGGTCGGCCCGGCGGCCCGGCGCGATCGCCCCCCGGTCCCGCAGGCCGAACCAGTCGGCGACGTTCAGCGTCGCCATCTGGATGGCGGTGATGGGGTCGAGCCCCTCGGCGACCGCCAGGTTGAGCAGGTAGTCCAGGTGGCCCTCGTCGAGCAGGTCGGCCGGGTGGCGGTCGTCGGTGCAGAAGGCGCAGCGGCGGCTGTTGTGCAGCGTCACCGCCGGGACCAACGCCCGCAGGTTCTTGGCGGCAGTGGACTCGCGGATGAAGACGTAGCAGCCCAGGCGGAGTTTCTCCAACATCTCATCGGCGGTCATACACTCGTGGTCGGAGCCGGGCCCCGCGCCGAGGTAGGCCTGGAGCCACTTGCCGCTAACG
>JALWUZ010000257.1 GCA_027079895.1 Anaerolineae bacterium | reverse complement strand
GGGTGGTGGTCGTCGTAGGTGACTTCGTCCACCAGGTCGCCGGCGTCGTCTTCGAGGGCCAGCCGCTCGCCGCCGTTGGAGAGCCGTCCGCTCTCGAAGGGGCCTAGAACGCCGGTGATGCCGTAGGTCGCCGCGACGGTCGCCGGGTCGTGGCCGATGACCAGGTAGCCGCCGGGGGTGATGACGGTCGAGACGGGGAAGGTGTAGTGTATGCCGTCGCCGAACCGCCAGCCGGAGAGGTCGATGGTGATGGAGGCGGTGTTGTAGAGTTCGATGTACTCCTCGGCGTGGTCGTCGGAGGCCGGGTGGTACTGAATTTCGTTGATGACCACCGGCGGCGGGGCGGCGGCCAGCACGGTTCCCGCCAGCGCCAGGAACAGCAGGCCGCCCAGCCCGCCCGCTATGGCCGCCTTGAGGGACACCGGAGCCTCCCGCTAGCCCAAATGCATCGGCATCAACACGTGGACGTAGTTCTCGTCCCCCACCGGCCGGATGACGCCGGGGAGGGTGGCGTCGCTGGTCTCCAACGCCACCTGGGGGGTGTTGATGACCGACAGCACGTCAATCAGATAGCGCACGTTGAAGGCGATGTCCAGTTCATCCCCCTCGATGGTGGCGTCCAGTTCGACGGAGTCATCGCCGGTCTCCACCGAGGTAGCGGCGACGACCATGTGAGCCGCGGCCAGTTCCGACTCCGGCCGGATGTGCAGGGTGGCGACGTGGGAGGATTCGCGGGCGAAGATGAGGGCCATCTTGCACGCTTTCAGGAAGGCGGCGGTGTCCACCACCGTGCGCGTCTTGTACTTCTTGGGGATGATGCGCTGGTAGTCGGGGTAGTTGCCGTCCACCAGTTGGGAGGTCAGCACGCTGTTGGTCAGCCGGAAGACGACCTGATTGTGGGCCGGGGAGAGGCTGACGATGATCGGATCCTCCTGATCCCCGCTGATGCGGCTCAACTCGGTCATCGCGCGGGCGGGGACGACGACCTTGAAGGGCTCCTCCACCGGCTGCGACAGGGGGACGACGCGCATGGAGAGCCGGTAGCCGTCCGTGGCGACCAATGTCAGCCGCTCCCCCTCGAACCAGGCCAGTACGCCGGTGAGGATGCGGCGGGTCTCCTCGGTGGCCGCCGAAAAAGTGACCTGCCGCAGAGCCTCCCGCAGCGCGTCCGCCTCGACGGGGATGCCCTCCTGTTCCTCCGGGAGCGGCATAGCGGGGAAATCCTGGGCGTCGAGCCCCTTGATGTTCGCCTGACTGCGCCCGGCACGCAGGTTGAGGGTCTGCGTGCGGGGGATCAGTTCCAGGTCCACCTGCTCCGGCGGCAGGGCATTGACCAGGTCCGCAAAGGTGCCGGCGGGAACGGTGATCGCTCCCTCTTCCTCCACGCGGGCCCCAATCCAGCAGTCAATCTGAATCTCCATGTTGTTGGCGGAGAGTTTCAGCCGGCCCTCGTCGGTCGCCAGCAGGACGTTGCTCAAAATCGGCAGGGCGGAGCGCGGGGAGACCGCTCGCCCGACGATGCTCAATCCTTTGGACAGGTTTTCTTGCAGACAAGATACTTTCACCGTGATCCTCCTTCGACTTTTCCGACGAGGTTGTCGGTCAGGCGTTTGGGCGGAGTATACACCAAGTTATACGGCAGCACAAGTAAAGTGTGCCGCGATGGTCGGCGATGGAGGACATCGTATGTCCGCAGAACCCCGATCCGGCCCGGAGGGTGTCTGTGTCACGAGTTCGACCCCGCTTGCATGCCGTCCTGGTGGCCGGCGGCGTCGGCGAGCAGCGCGAGAATCTCCAGCGGCTCTCCTTTGGACGGGTCGCGCACGAGGGAGAGGGCTCCGACGCCGCAGTTGGTGACGCAGACGCCGCAGCCCATACAGGCCCCCTCGTCCACCACAACAGCCCTCTCCCCCAGCGTCAGCGCGTCGAACTGACACAACTCGACGCAGCGGCCGCAGCGGACGCAACGGCCTTCGTCAACCCGGCTGACGTAACCGGACGAGGCGAGCATCGGCGTGCCGTTTCGGTGGGCCTGCATCGCGCCGCAGCAGCAGGAGCAGCAGTTGCAGATGGCGTAGAAACGGCCCAGCATCGCGTCCTTGAAGAAAGCGTGGTGGACGTGCCCCCGCTTCTCCTCGGCGCGGATGATCTCCACCGCCTCCTCCGGCGTGATCCGGCGGGAGCGGTCGGGGTGCTGTTCGAGGACGAAACCGGCGAACGGCTCCCCGATGACCAGGCAGACGTCGAGCGGCAGGCAGGGGTGCTCGCGGGCCGAGCGGCAGGGGCAATCGAGGACGACGATGTGGTCGGGGTTGTGGAGCACGATGTCGCGGGCGCGGGTGTAGGGGATGACCTGCTCCAAATCGGTCAGGCGAATCTCCTCGTTGATGGTGAGCAACTGCGTCGCCGCTTCCAGAGTGACGACCTTGCCGTGATACGTGTCGGCGAAGGTGACGCGCCCGCTTTCGTCGGGCGGCGACGGCGGGAACAGGCGGGCGAGCAGGTTGACCAGCGGACGGATGATCTTGGCGATGGGGTGCTCGCCGGTGCCGACGGCGATGTAGAAATACGTCCACCGCCCGTAGATGTAGCCGTGCAACAAGTCGAGGAACGAGTACCCCGGCGTCCGCCGCGCCTCCTCTATGAAGGCCCGCGTCGCGGGCTTGAGGAACTGTCTGCGTGCCATACAAGGCCTATTATATGTGATTGGCGGATTGGTGCAACTATTGTATAATCCCTGCGGCAAACACAACCATCAATCTGTACGGGGGAGGTAAGATGAGCAAGCGATTGCGTATCCTGATCGCCAAGCCCGGCCTGGACGGTCACGACCGGGGAGCGAAGGTCATCGCCCGTGCGCTGCGGGACGCGGGGATGGAGGTCATCTATACCGGCTTGCGGCAGACGCCGGAGATGATCGTCGAGTCCGCCCTCCAGGAGGACGTGGACGGCGTCGGGCTGAGCATCCTTTCGGGGGCCCACATGACGCTGGTCCCGCGCGTGCTGAACGGGTTGCGGGAGGCCGGCCTGGAGCACGTCAAGGTGTTCCTCGGCGGCATCATCCCCGACGAGGACGTGCCCCGGCTGAAGGAGTTGGGCGTGGTGGGCATCTTCGGCCCCGGCGCCAACACCCACGAGATCGCCGAGTTCGTCCGGCAGCAGTTGACCGAGGATTGACGTGGGCGACGACAACGGATTGGTCACTCAGGCGTTGGCGGGGAAACGGTACGCGCTGGCGCGGCTCATCTCCCAGGTGGAGGACGACGGGGAGACGGCCCGCGCCGCACTGGCCGCGCTCTACCCGCACACGGGACGGGCGCACGTAGTCGGCATCACCGGCTCGCCGGGCAGCGGCAAATCAACGCTGGTGAACGAGTTGGCGAAAGTCCTCCGGGGGCAAGGGGTGACGGTGGGAGTGGTGGCGGTGGACCCCAGCAGCCCCTTCACCGGCGGCGCGTTGCTGGGCGACCGGGTGCGCATGCGCGACCTGTCCGGCGACCCCGGCGTCTTCATCCGCAGCATGGCCTCGCGGGGCAGCCTCGGCGGGCTGGCGCGGGCGACCGGCGATGTGATTAAGGTGCTGGACGCCGTCGGTTTCCAGGTCATCCTGGTGGAGACGGTCGGGGCCGGCCAGTCGGAGGTGGAGATCGCCCGCACCGCCCACACCACCATCGTCGTAGAGGCCCCTGGGATGGGGGACGAGGTGCAGGCTCTCAAGGCCGGCCTGCTGGAAATCGCCGACGTGCTGGTGGTGAACAAGGCGGACCGCCCCGGCGCGGCGAACACGGCGCGGGCGTTGGAACTGGTCATCAATCAGAACGCGGCCCACGACGAGGGCCGCTGGCGTCCGCCGATTTTGCAGACGGTGGCCCTGAACGGCCAGGGCGTGCCGGAGGTGTGGGAGGCGGTCGTCGCCCACCGGCAGTATCTGCGCGAGAGCGGCCTGTGGGAAAGTCAGGAGCGGGCGCGGGTGGAGACGGAGTTGTTCAACGTGCTGCGGGAGGAGTTGCTGAACCGGACTCTGGCGCGGGTCGGGCGGGAGCGGGTGCAGGAGTGGGTCACGCGCATCGCCGACCGGCAGGTGGACGTTTACACGGCGGCGGCGAGTATCATCGGCGGCTGACGGCGAGTGAGGTGCGCTATGCCCCATCGGTCGCGGGAATGGACGCCCATCCTGACCATGTTGCTGTTCTCCCTGGGGCTCTGTCTGTGGATCGGCATCGCCGCCGTGAAGGTCAACGGCAGCCTGGCGGCCATCTTCACCCTGCCGACGCTGGCGCCGACGCTCCCGCTGCCCAGCGCCACCGCCACGGCGACCATCACCCCGACGGCGACGGACACCGCCACGGCCACGCCGTCGCCGTCGGCGACGCACACCCCCTCGCGGACGCCCACCGCCACGTCCACCGCCACCCCCTGGCCGACCCACACGGCGACCGCCACTCCGTGGCCTACGGCAACCCCCACGCCGTTCTACTTCCCTCCGACGGCGACCCCGAACCCGCTCATCAGCCCGACCGCCACCATCTCCGGCGCACTGCCCATCCCCACGCCGGTACCGACCGTCGAGGTGCCCCCCGACGAGATCAACATCGTCGTCCTGGGCAGCGACCGCCGCCCCGACTGGGAGGACTGGCATACCGATGTCGTCCAGATCGTCTCCATCCAGCCCGCCGTTCCGGCGGTGACGGTGCTCTCGATTCCCCGCGATCTCTACGTTTACATCCCCGGCTTCTGGATGAGCCGTATCAACTTCGCCGATATGTACGGCGAGACGTATGGCTACGAGGGGGGCGGCTTCGGCCTGCTCCAGCAGACGATGCTCTACAACCTCGGCATTCCCATCCACCACTACGTCCGCACCGACTTCGACGGCCTGATCGGTATCGTGGACACGCTGGGGGGGATAGACATCCCGGTGCATTGCCGGTTGCAGGACTATTGGCCCTATCCCGACGAAAACGGCGAGTATCCCATCAAGGTGCTGGAGCCGGGCGTCCACCACATGGACGGCGAGACCGCTCTCTGGTACGCCCGTTCCCGCAAGACGACCAGCACTTTCGACCGGGAACGGCGGCAGCAGCAGGTGTTACAGGCCATCTGGCGCAAGGCCCGCAGCCTCGACCTGCTCCCGCAGGTGCCGCAGTTGTGGGGACAGTTTCAGGGGATGGTCGCTACCGATATGGAGTTCAACGAGGTGGCTTCCCTGGCCGCCATCGCCTTCCGACTCGACGAGCGGAACATTCGCTTCCGCAACATCGGCTACCGGCAGGTGACGCCCTGGACGACGCCCTACGGGGGTTCCGTCTTCCTGCCCAACTGGGAGGCGATCGCCCCGGTGGTCGGCGAGGCCCTGGGGCCGGTGCCGCAGGGGAGGCTGTGGCGCACGCTCCAGACGGTGGAGGTGTGGAACGGGACGACGCATGCCGATTGGGATCAACTGGCCGCCGACCGCCTCGTCCGCGAGGGGTTCGGGGTCGTCATCGGCCAGGCCGACCGGCGGGATTATCAGCACACCCGCTTGGTGAACTTCACGACCACGACGAAGGGGAGCGCGGCCCCCTATCTGCAACAGATGTTCGCCATCGCGCCCGACGAGGTGATCTCCAACCCCGACCCGAACGCCGGGGCGGCCTACCGGCTCATCATCGGCGCCGACTATCAGACCTGTCGGCGGCCCTAATACTCCACCCGCACCCCCTTGACGCGCTCTAGGAGCCGTTCCGCCAGGGCGATGGCCAGCAGAAACGGCACATCCACCAAAACGGTGAAGGTGAAGACCACCGCCAGCCAGCGGAGCGCGTCGCCGAGGGGACGGGCGAGTTGTTCCAGGAGCAGCGGGCCCAGCCCCACCGCCCAGGCCAGGCCGCCCAGGGCCAGCAGCGCGAAGGAGACCGGCAGCCAACCCCGGCGGTCGGAACTGCTGGGCATCATCGTGTTGCTGACGGCGAAGATGACGTATCCCCAGAGCCAGGCATCCCCGGCCTGGAGCGCGTCCGTCAGGGAGAGGGAGGCGCGTCGCAAGTCTCCGGCGAGGAGGGCCGCGCCGAGGGCGTCAATGCCAAAGACCAGGTGGCCGACCAGCAGGATGACGGCCAGGCCGCTCAACAAAGGGGCCAGCCCGATCAGGCTGGCCCTGAGTGCGTCCGTCTCCTCGACCGGGACCGTGCCCAGCCGAATGCGCCCTCTCTGGCGGCGCGGCCAGATGGAAATGCGTCCCACGCCGACGCCCAGGAGCACCGCCATCAGCGCGTGGCTCAGTTCGTGGAGGACAACGCCCGGCAGCAAGGGGAGGGCGTACAGCACCGTTGCGATGTCGGAGTCGTTGGCGACGAGCAGGGCGACCCCTTGCAGGTGGCGGTTGATCCAGCGGTTGGCGAGCCACAGGAGCAGCATAGAGGCGGCGAGCCACAGGAAAGGCTTCCAGTCCATCCGCTGCCGGTGTGGTCAGGAGGAGGCGACGGCCCGCACGATGGCGGCGAAGTCGGCGGCCCGCAGGCTGGCCCCGCCGACCAACGCCCCG
>JALWUZ010000256.1 GCA_027079895.1 Anaerolineae bacterium | reverse complement strand
ACGGACGGCTGTTCGTGGAGTACCTGCGGGGGCTGCACCCGGTGTACGGGGCGGAGTTGGCGCAGAAAGTGGCCCGCTTTCACGGGGTGGGGATTTCGGAGACGATGGCGGCGCACCTGGCGGAGCGGACGGGGGGAAATCCGTTCTACATCACGGCGGTGGTGAGGCAGGCGGCGGATTTGGGGGTGTCGCTGGAGGGGCCGGAGGAGTTGAACCGGTCGCTGGCGACGGACTTGATTCAGGGGGCGATCTTCAGCGCGTTGTGGCAACAGGTGATGCACTTCGTGATGGGAGAGAATCAGTACGGGGTGCGGAGCGAGTTGATCGAGTTCCTGGCGCAGTACGGGGTAGGGGAGCGGATACCGGAGGAGGAGATTGTGCGGTTTGGGGAACGGGTGGGGCTGGACACGGTAGAGGTACACGGGCTGTTTGCGGCGTTGGCGCGGGCGGACTTGGTGGAGGAGGGGCCGCTGCGGCTGACCTATACGGCGGTGCGCGACCCAATCCTGAACGAGTTCCTGCGGGTGTGGCGACGGATGGAGTTGAACGTCCCGCGTGGGATACTGTTGAGCGAGTTGCAGGAGAAGTACAAGCGGCTGGTACGGGAGATGAGCGAGTACAAGGGGTATGTGGCGGAGCAGGTGGTAAACTTGCTGATGACGCGGTGGCGCGGGGAGGAGGTGGAAGGAAAGTACTTTGGAGTGGAGGGGAAAGTGGTACTGCCCCGTTTCACCTGGGTAGGGAAGCGGGAGTTGTGGACCGAGAGGGGCGGCCACGTGGAGATGGACGTAGTGGGGCGGTACGTCGGTGGGGCGTGGGTGGTGGAGAGCAAGTACCGAAAGCGGAAGGTGGGGGTGAAGGAAGTGGAGGTATTCGAGGAGCGGGCGGGGGTAGCGCGTGAGGCGTTGGAGGTGGAGGAGATGCGGTTGTGGCTCGTGAGCAAGAGCGGGTTCACGGAGGAGGCGGAGGGGTATATGCGGGAGCGGGGGATACTGCACACGGACGGGGAGCAACTGAACGAGTTGTTGCACCGTTACGGCCTCCGTCCGCTGCCGGAGATGTGAAGGCAAGATGGGACAGATCGTCTACGCGGTCCGGTGGTATTTGGCAGTGCAGGTGTTCGGGTTGGCGGCGGTGCCGCTGGCCTGGCGGCTTTTCCGTCGCCTGCCGGACCGAGGGTACGGAGTCTCCAAGCCCCTCGGTCTCTTGCTGACCGGCTGGCTTTTCTGGCTGCTGACCACCTTCGGATGGACGCACAACTCGTCCGGCGGTGTGCTTTTCGCCCTGCTGACGGTGGCCGGAGTCGGGCTCTGGCTCCTCATCCCCCACAGGCAGGAGTGGCTGGCCTGGCTGCAAGCCCAGCGGAATCCGATATTGGTCACGGAGGTACTCTTCGCCGTCGCCTTCATCGCCTGGGCGATGGTGCGGGCCCATATGCCCCGCATCCAGACCGCCGGAGGCGAGAAGTGGATGGAAATCGCCTTTCTGCGGGCTATCCTGCGCTCGGACACTTTCCCTCCCCACGACCCCTGGCTGTCCGGGTTCGCCATCTCCTACTACTACTTCGGCTACGTCATCGTCGCCATGCTCACCCGATTGGCGGCGGTCCCGCCGGGAATCGCCTTCAATCTCGGCCTCGCCACCCTGTTCGCGCTGGTGAGCGCGGGCGCGTTCAGCCTGGCGTACAACCTGCGGCGGATACGCGGCCCGGAGCGGACGGCCCTCATCGCGGGGCTGCTGGCGGTGCTCTTGCTGGTGCTGATGGGCAACCTGGAGGGGTCGCTGGAAATGCTGCACGCCAGAGGCTTCGGCACGGCGGGGATGTGGGCCTGGTTGGACATCCCCGGCCTGCGCGAACCGCCTCCGCCCCCCGCCGACCGGAGTTGGGCGCCGCAGCGGTTCTTCTGGTGGTGGCAGGCCTCCCGCGTGGTGCAGGACTACGCCCCCTGGGGAGCGGACCAGGAAGTGATTGACGAGTTCCCGGCTTTCAGTTTCATCTTGGGGGACATGCACCCGCACGTCCTGTCGCTGCCGTTCGTCCTGCTGGCTCTGTCGCTGGCGTTGAACCTGGCGTTGCAGACCCCAGACGACGGACTGCGGGGATGGTGGCGTTGGGGGATGTACGCCCTCTGTCTGGGGGGATTGGGTTTCCTCAACACCTGGGATTTCCCGATCTACCTCTCGGTCGTGGTGGCCGCCTACTTGCTGGCTCTCTGGCTGCGACGCGGTGGCGACGCTTCGATAGAGTTCTACATGCGGCGCGGCGGAGGGTTGTTCGCCGCCCTGCTGGTGGCCGGAATCGGGCTCTACCTCCCCTTCTGGCTGGGATTCCGCTCCCAGGCCGGGGGACTCCTGCTCAACGTCTTCAACGCCACCCGCTTGCCCCAGTTCCTGGTGATGTTCGGCCCGCTCCTGTTCATCGGGGCCGTGTTCGTCGTCGGCGAGGCGCGGCGGAGCAAGGTCACGGCGGGGGAGGTGGCCCGCTGGGCGGCGGTGACGCTGCTGGCCGCCCTTTCCCTACTCGCCCTGACGGTCGGTATGGTCGTGGTGCTGGTGCGCTTGAACCTGATGCCGGCGCGGGGGGCGATGGAGTACGTGGCCGCCTGGGTACGCGGCGAACCCATCCCCGGCCTGGAAGGGGTCTTCGGGGCGCGGGACGCCATCCTGCGCGGCATACTGGCCCACTTCGTCAACCCCTGGACGGCGATACTGCTCATCGCTTTCCTGGTCGCCGGAGTCCTGACCATTTTGAGGCGCGGCGGCGTTCAACCCACACCGGAGATAGACCGCGCTTTCGTGCTCCTCCTCTGGGTGACGGGGGCTGCACTGACGTTGGTGGTCGAGTACGTCTACCTGCGGGACCACTTCGGCACCCGGATGAACACCGTCTTCAAGTTCTACTTCCAGGCGTGGGTGATGTGGGCCATCGCCGGGGGATACGCGCTGACGGAGTTCATCGGCGACGGGCGGCGCATAGTGGCGGGGATCGCCGGACTGCTCATCCTGGCCGGGCTGGTCTACCCGGTGCTGGCGATTCCGGCCCGGTCGCGCGAGTACGGCGGCCCGCCGACGCTCGACGGCGAGGCTTACCTGGCCTCCTGGCAGCCGGACGATTACGGCGCCATCGCCTGGCTCAACGCGACCGTCGCCGGGGCGCCGGTCATCCTGGAAGCACCGGGCGACCACTATCGGGCGTATGTCTACGAAGGCCGGGTGTCGGCCCATACCGGCCTGCCGACGCTCCTCGGCTGGGGTGGGCACGAGCACCAGTGGCGCGGCGACTACACGGAGCCGGCCCGCCGCGAGGAGGACATCCAGATGCTGTACGTAAGCAGCGACCTGGCCGCCGTGCGGGAACTGTTGGACAAGTACGGCGTGGTGTACGTCTACGTCGGGCCGCTGGAACGGGAGCGGTATCCGGCGTCGGGTCTGGAGAAGTTCGCCGCTTTGGGGGATGTGGTCTATCAGACCGGCGGCGTGACCATCTACCGGGTGCGGTGAGAGCGAGGAGGTGCGGATGGTGCGGAGGGCGCGAGACCGGCATTGGCCGACTGTGGAGACCGGGTTGTGGATACTGCTGGCGGCGATGTCGCTGACGCTGCGGCTGGCGCGGCTGGACGTCGCTCCGTTGGCCGCCGACGAGGTCCACGAGGCCCTGGCGGCCTGGCGTCTGGCCGCCGGGTCGGGGGTGCCGGCCGGGGGGTACAGTCCGTTCCTGCTGGGAGTCAACGGGCTGCTCTTCGCCGTCGCCGGGACGGGCGACGGTCTGGCCCGCCTGCCGACCGCCCTGCTGGGCAGTCTGCTGCCGCTGACGCCGTGGTTGCTGCGGCGGCGGATTGGCCGTTGGGGAGCGCTGATGGCCGGGCTGTACCTGGCCTGCTCCCCCGCCGCCCTGTTCGGGGCCCGGCACCTGGACGGCACGGTGGTCGCCGCCCTGGGGGTGATGCTCCTCCTGGGCGGTCTGACCCGCTTCCTCGACGGCGGCAGTCGCCGCTGGCTTTTCGTCGCCGCCGGGGGGCTGGCGTTGGCCGTGACCGGCGGCCCGCCGGCCTACGGACTGCTGCTCCCGCTGGCGGTGGCCGGGGCGGTGCTCCTCCGGGACGTGCGCCGGTCGGAGGCCGCCGTCCGCCTGTGGCGGCCCCTCCCCTCCGCCCTGCTCCTGTTCGCCTTGCTGGTGGTGCTCCTCGGCACCGCCTGGGGCGTGAATCTGACCGGCCTGGGGGCGACGGGGGACATACTGGCGCGTTGGCTGGGCCGCTTCGCCCCGGCGACGGAGCCCGCGCCGGGGCCACTGCTCCTGCTGCTTGTCTACGAGCCCTTCGGCCTGCTCGTCGGCCTGGGCGGTGGATTGGCGGCCCTCCTGCGGCGGGAGCGGTTCGCTACGCTCTTGCTGCTCTGGGCGGTGGGGGGGATAGTGCTGCTGTGGCTGACCCCTTCCCGTGCTCCGCTGGACGTGCTGACCGTCGTCCTGCCGCTCGCCCTGCTCACCGGGACGGTGGCCGAGGCGGTGGCGCGGACGTGGCGGCGGGGGCAGGAGTGGCTCATCGAAGGTCTGTACGGGGTGATTGTGCTCGTCCTGTGGATTCACCTCTACCTGGTGCTCGCCCACTACACCATCTTGGGCAATATGGCCGACCTGGCGCTGGCGGTGCTGACGCTCTCTTTGCAAGTCGTACTGGCGTTGGCCTACTGGCTGGCGGTGCAGCCGGAGGTCGCCTGGCGGATGCCGGTGGCGGCCACTGCGCTCGTCCTGTTGATGTTGACTTTCTCGGCCGCCTGGCGGGTAGCCCAGGTGTACCCCTCCGACCCGCGCGAGTTGCTGGTGACCGAACCGACCGCCATCGAGGTGCGCGACCTGGTGAGCACTTTGGAGGATCTCTCGTGGCAGGAGACCGGGACCGCGATGTTGGTGCCCTTCACCTTCGAGGCGCAGCCGGACGGGGTGCTGACCTGGTATCTGCGGGACTTCGCGCGTGCGAAGCGGGTGGACGACCTGCGCTTGGTGGAGGCCGGCCCCGACGTGGTGGTGACGTCCCGGCGGGAGTTGGCTATGCGCGGCGGGGAGCAGGAAGTGACCTATGCCGGGCAGGATTTCGTCCTGCGCCGCCACTGGGAGGTGCGCGACCTGACCTGTCGCGGAGAATCCAACTGGGACTGCCGCGACGTGGTGCGCTGGTGGCTGTTCCGCAAGACGCCCGCCCTGCCGGAGCCGGTGGAGTGGGCGGTGCTGTGGGTGCGCTGACCCACGACTTTCGGAGGTCTGATGACAATCTTCCAATCCCTCTTCCTCGGTGCCTTGCAGGGGGCGACGGAGTTCCTGCCGGTGAGCAGTTCCGGCCACCTGGTGCTCCTGCCCTGGCTGTTGGGCTGGCCGATGCCCGGTCTGACCTTCGACGCCATCGTCCACTGGGGCACGGCGGTGGCCGTCGTCGTCTACTTCTGGCGGGACTGGCTCTCCCTCGCCGCCGGAGCGTACCGCTCCTTGCGCAGCGGGCTCAAGGAGCAGACCCCGGCGTCCCGCCTGGCCTGGCTGATCATCCTGGGGACGCTGCCGGCCGCCATCATCGGCTACCTGCTGGAAGGGTTCTTCGAGGCGATGTTCGCCCGCCCGACGGCGGCGGCGGGCTTCTTGCTGCTGACGGCGGTCATCCTGGCCGCCAGCGAGTACCTGGGGCGCCGGGAGCGACCTCTGGCGGCCCTGACCGGGCTCGACGCCCTGCTCATCGGGCTGGCGCAGGCCTTCGCCATCTTCCCCGGCATCTCCCGCTCCGGCGCGACCATCGCCGCCGGGCTCGCGCGGGGGTTGGAACGGGAGGCCGCCGCCCGCTTCAGTTTCCTGTTGGCGACCCCGGTCATCGTCGGCGCGGGAGTCTTCAAGGTGCTCGACCTGACCGGCGCGGACTTGGCCTCCCAAGGGACGGTGCTCGCCGTCGGGTTCGTCACCGCCGCTGTGGTGGGGCTGGGGTGTATCCACTTCCTGTTGCGCTACTTGCGCCGCCGCCCGCTCTATCCCTTTGCGATTTACTGCGCCCTGCTGGGCATCGTCGGGCTGGCGCTGAGCTGACCTCGCCGTTGCCCAACCTCGGTTTTAGGGTATAATTCCGCCGCCATCCCACCGGAGAGATGTCCAATGGCTCTTGGATTCGCCCGTTCAATCAAAGACAGTCTGACCCGCACCCGCAACGCCGTTTTCAGCCGCATCGCCGGGCTGCTCGGAGCCAGCGAGGTGACGGAGGATACTTGGGACGAACTGGAGGAACTGCTCATCCAGGCCGACGTGGGGGTCGAGACCACTCTCTACCTCGTCGAGCGGCTGCGGCAGCGGGCCTCCCACGAGGCCATCCTGCGGGCCGACGCCTTGCAGGTCGCGCTGCGGGAGGAGTTACGCGCCCTGCTGCCGGATCCGGCCCCGTTGGATTTGGGACATCAGCCCTTCGACGTGATCCTCATCGTCGGGGTGAACGGCTCCGGCAAGACGACCAGTATCGCCAAACTGGCCTACCGGTACAAGCAGGAGGGCCGCCGGGTGGTCCTGGCCGC
>JALWUZ010000255.1 GCA_027079895.1 Anaerolineae bacterium | reverse complement strand
GCCCTGACCCACGCCTGGGTAGTCACCGACACCGCCGGAGGCACTCTGTCGCTCTGCTGGGAGTCCCGTCGTCCGCTGTCGGACGATTACACCGTTTTCGTGCATCTGCTGGATGGCGACGGGAACCTGATCGCTACCGGCGATGGGCCTCCGATGGGGGGGGCGTTCCCGACCTCCCTCTGGCAACCCGGCGACGTGATTCTAGACGTGCATCACCTGACAGGGACGCTCACGTCGGCGCAGATCGCCGTCGGCCTTTACCGCCCGTCGGACGGGGAGCGGCTGCCGGCCTTCCTGGATGGGCAGCCGGTGGCCGACGCAAGCGTCACCGTCTGGCCCTGACAACCCTCGTAAGCAGGAGGCGATAATCTGGCATGAAACGGCAACTGTGGTTCACTCTGACACTCATCGCGCTCATCGTCCTGGTCGGCGCGTCTGGCGGGCCCGTCGGCGCGGTGGAGATCTACCCGCCGGAGATTCAGCAGACGCAGCCGGACAACCTGCTGGTCAATCCGGGGATGGAGGATGGTTTCTACTGGGAGCCGCCCAATCACTTCGTCGCCAACGGCTGGCTGCGCTGGTGGCTGGGGGAGGACATCCCGGAGTACGACGACGTGCGGGCCTGGCGGCCCTGGCGTTATGACGGGGAGCATGCCCAGGTTTACTTCCGCTGGGGAGTGCCCTACACCGCCGGCATCTACCAGAAGGTGAACGTCAGGCCGTGTACCTACTACCGGTTCACGATGTACGGGCGCAATCACTCGGGCGAGGGGATCAATCACCACGCCAAAATCGGCATTGACCCGCTGGGCCGCGATTACGGGCTCTACATGTCCTCCCTGCCGGGCGATGTGGTCTGGTCGCCGGAGAAGACTTACTTCTACACCTGGGGGCTGCACGAGGTGGAGGCGGAATCCCGCAGCGACTGGATCACCGTCATCACCTACGTCTCGCCCGATTCGCAGTACACCCCTTACGACACGTTCTGGGACGCCGGGACGCTGACCGAGTTACCCCCGCCGCCGGGCCGCCTGCCGGAGCCGTCGGACTGGACCCCCACCGCTTTCATCGGCGACATCAAAGCCTACTTCCAGGACAACGACCTGATTATCGAGTGGAAGACAGCCGGGCCGGCCACGTCGCAGATCTGGTACGACGTCAAGTACACGCCGTTGTGGTCTTACAAGTGGCACGTGTACCTGCCGCTGGTCATGTCGGCGCAGCACGAGATAGTCATCCCGGATCTCCCTCAGTACACTCCGGCGGACACGAGCGACCGGACGGAGCATCGGGCGGTCATCGAGGGATTGTACTGGTATCAGCAGGTGACTTTCGTCGTCCTGGCGCGGCATCTGGTCGGCGGCGAGTGCGTCACCGAGGCCTCGACGGTACATATCTCCACCTTCTGGCCGTGAGGGAGACGGAGGAGAGAAACGAAAAACCGCGTCCGCCTGGGCGAACGCGGTTGTGCTGGGGAGTGGGCCCACCAGGATTCGAACCTGGGACCGACCGGTTATGAGCCGGCTGCTCTGACCGCTGAGCTATGGGCCCGGAGAGCGGGCGACGGGAATCGAACCCGTAACAGCAGCTTGGAAGGCTGCGGCAATACCATTTTGCAACGCCCGCGAGTCGGGGCGGCCGGACTTGAACCGGCGACCTCTGCGTCCCAAACGCAGCGCGCTTCCATCTGCGCCACGCCCCGTCACATCGGCGGTAAGTATACCGCTATTGAGCGGTTACGTCAAGGGCGATTTTGCAGGGATTTCGAAGCAAACCGGGGCCTCCGTATCAACCCCCCACTTCTACCCTCGTTCAGGCGGGGTTGCCAAAATGCGTTTCTTCGGCGAAAATAGGACATCCGCGAC
>JALWUZ010000254.1 GCA_027079895.1 Anaerolineae bacterium | reverse complement strand
CGTCAGCGTGTAGGTCGGGATGGCGTTCACCGTCACGGTGATCTGAGCCGTATCGCTGGACGGGCAGTTGTTCTCTACCGTCAGCGAGACGGTGTAGGTGCCCGCCGCGCCGTAGGTGTAGGAGAGTCGTGACAGGTTGACGCCATACGCATCCGTCACGCCGTTGCTGTCGAAGTCCCAGTAATAGGTGATGGGCTCGTCGCCGCTCACCGTCGCTGTGAAGTACATCTCCTGCCCCAGCGTTACCGGGCTGCTGCTGGTCAGGTCGGTGATATTCGTGTCGAGGCAGGAGACCACGTTGATGAAGTTGGCGATGGTGGTGCTGGCGGTGTAGCCGCACCCGTCGGTGATGGTCAGCGTGACGGTGTAACCGCCCGCCGCCGTGTAGGAGTGCGTCACCACCGACCCGTAGCCCACCGCGCCGTCGCCGAACTGCCACTTCCAGCCCGCGACCGGCCCGCCGTCGGTGGTGCTCTGGTCGGTGAACGTCACCACCTCGCCGACTTGCGGCGTCGTCGTGCTGGCGCCGAAGCCGGCCGACAGTGACGGCGCGTTCAAGGCGGTGTTCAGCATCGGCCCCCAGCCGCTGTCGGCACCCTCTTCACTGGAAACAACCCGATACCACTCGTTGCTCAACGCAGTCTGGCAGGTGCTCACCACCCAGGAGACCTCCGCCGGCGTCCCGGTCGAGACCGTCGCCACCGTCAGGCTGACGTGGTTCCCGACCTGCACTCCGCCGGAGACGTAGTAGCCGCCCGCCGGAATCGCGTCGGTGACGACCACGTGCGTGCCGGTCAGGTTGCCGCTGTTGGTGACGATGATGGTGTATGTGAACGGCACCCCGGCCGTGTACGGCCCGGTGGCGTACTTGCCGACCGCGAACACCGGCGTGCTGCTGAGCACCTGCACCGCCGAGATGTGGACGTTCTGCGACAGGTAGCCGCAACTGTCGGTGACGGTCAGCGTCACCGTGTAACTCCCCGCCTGCGTGTAGACGTGGGTCACGTAGGAGCCACTGCCGACGCTTCCGTCGCCGAAGTCCCACTTCCATCCTGTCACCGGCCCGCCGTTGGTGGTGGTGTGGTCGAGGAACTCCACCGTCCGGTTCACCAACGCCTGCTGCGGCACGACCTCGAAGTTGACGAGGAGCGACGGAGCACTCACATCCACCGACACCGGCGTACCCCAGGGGCTGCCGACGTTCTGGTTGCTATCCACCACCCGATACCAGGTGTTGGTGACCGGCCCCGCCTGGCAGGTCGTGACGACGAAACTCACCTGAGCCGTGTTCTGTTCTCCGATGCCGATGCCCGTCCAGGTGACGATGCCGCCGGACTGCACGTCACCGCCGGTGATGTAGTGAGTGCCGCTCGGCAGCGCGTCGGTGATGATGGCGTCCGTCGCCGCGGCGATGGAGTCGCTGTTGGAGATGGTCAGGATGTAGGTGAACGGCACACCGGCCACCGGCGTTCCCGCCACCGTCTTGGAGATGCTCAACACCGGCGCGTGTACCTCCACCGAGGCGGACGCCGTCGCCGTGTAGCCGCACCCGTCAACGACGGTCAGCGTGACGGTGTAGTTGCCCGCCGTCGTGTAGGCGTGCGTCACCACCGACCCGTAGCCCACCGCACCGTCGCCGAACTGCCACTCCCGGCCCACGATCGGCTTGCCGTCGGTGGTGCTCTGGTCGGTGAACGTCACCACGTCGCCGACCTTCAGCGTCGTCGCGCTGGCGTCGAAGTTGGCCAACAGTGACGGCGCGTTCAAGATGGTGTCCAGTTGCATACCCCAGCCGCTGTCGGCACCCTCTTCACTGGAAACAACCCGATACCACTCGTTGCTCAACGCAGTCTGGCAGGTGCTCACC
>JALWUZ010000253.1 GCA_027079895.1 Anaerolineae bacterium | reverse complement strand
CCCGTCTGCCGCCAGCGGTAGGTAAGGGAGTCGCCGTTGGGGTCGTAACTGCCGCTCCCGTCCAGCGTCACCGCCGCCCCCGGCCCGACCGCCTGCGGCGTCCCCGCCGCGGCGACCGGCGGAAGATTCTCGACGGTGATGGTGGTAACGTCGGAGTCGCTCAATCCGGCGGTGTCCGTGACGGTGAGGGTGAAGGTGAGCAGTCCCGCCTCCGTCGGCGCGGTGAAGGTCGCCGTCACGTGGTCGGAGTTCGTCAGCACGACCGCCGTCCCGCCGGTCTGCCGCCAGCGGTAGGTGAGGGGGTCGCCGTTGAGGTCGCTACTGCCGCTCCCGTCCAGCGTCACCACCGCCCCCGGCCCGACGGTCTGCGGTGCCCCCGCCACGGCGACCGGCGGATCGTTGGCGACCGTCGTCGTGACCGTGTCGCTCAAGTCGCCCAGCCAGGCCGTGTTGGTGACGTTGTGACCGGCGGTCAGCGGGACGGTGAGCCGTCCGGCGACAGTGATGACCGCCGTCCCTCCGACGGGCAGGCCGTCCACCTCCCAGACGTAGGGCGGGGTGGAGCCGGTGTCGCTGATGACCGCCCCCGTGCTGAAGACGGCGGCGACGACGAACTCGGACGGCAGACGGTCGGTGATGCGGAAGCCGGAGGCCACGTTGGGGCCGTAGTTGGTGAAAGTCAGGGTGTAGGTCAGTGCCCCGCCGGGGCCGACTGTCGGCGCCGACTCCCCTTTCCGCAGTTCCAGGCAGGATTGGCAGAAACGGGTGCGCTCCAGGGTGACGGTGGAGTAGGAGTAGGTCGGGTCCCAACCGTCCTCGACGTAGCCATACCCGTCCAGCGTGTCCCCTTCCAGCCGATAGCGCGGCTCGCGCAGGTCGCCCTCCCGCGTCCAGCGGTCGGTCTCCGGGTCGTAGGCCCAGACAGCCGCGCTGACGACGCCGTTCTGTACCCCGCCGGCGCAGTAGAGCCGCCCGTCGAGGACGAAATCGCCCGCGCCGTAGAGCGTCACCGGCAGGTCGGCCATTTCGCCATCGTCCCAGGAGTCGGCGGCCGGGTCGTAGACGGCGGTCTCGCTGCGGGCGGTGTCGGAGATTCCTCCGGCGACGTAGATCTTCCCGCCGATTTCGCCGGCGCAGGGCCAGAGCACAGGCCAGGGGTAGTCGGCGGGGTTGTACGGGCTGTTCCAGGTGTTGGAGATCGGGTTGTAGAGGTCAACGGTCGCTTTGGCCCCGGAGAGGCGCGGCTTGCCGCCGATGCGGTAGAGGTAGCCCCCGGCGGCGACGGCGGCGTAGGCGGAGCGGTGGTAAGTGGCCTGCGCCCCGCTGCTCCAGGAATCGGTGGCCGGGTCGTAGATTTGGACGTACCGGTCGGTGTACTCGCCGACGGTGTCGTCGTAGGCCAGGCCGCCGGGGATGTAGATTTTCCCGCCGATGGCGACCCCGTCAATGCGGCGCACGGCGGTGATGAGGGTGGCCATCGTCAGCCAGGAGTCGGTGGCCGGGTCGTACCGGTAGACGTAGCGGGCGGATTTCTCCGAGGAGTTGCTGCTGGTGCCGCCGATTTGGTAGATGTAGTCACCGGCGGCGACGAACGCCTGATCGCTGCGCTGCTTGTAAACGCCGGTGCGCTGCTCCCAGCGGGTCGCCACCATCCGACGCGCGAGCACCGCCGTATCGGAGTAGGTCGTCGCGCCGCTGAGGTAAACGGTGATGGTGAGGGAGACGGTGCGGCTCACCGCCAGGCCGCTATCCACAGAAAAAGTGACGCTGAATGGGACGCTGCCCCCATCGGGGACGAGCCCCAGGTCGGCGGGGATGGAGCGCACTGTGACGGACGGGCCGACGGTGTAGGTGACGAGGGGGGTGCCGGCCAGGCCGCTCCGGTTGTGGAAGGTGAGGGTCTGGCTTTGGAGCGCGTAGGGGCAGCCGTCGGCGGGGGCAGGGGCGGGTTCCAGCAGCACTACGCCGGTGATGGGACGGCAGACTCCCAGGCGCACCTCGTCTATCTGGGCGTACCAGTTGTGGGGCGTGGTGGCGAGGGTGTTGTAGTACCAACTGATGCGGGCGTTGGTGATGGCGGAGTAGGCGGAAAGGTCCACCGTCGCCAGGACGCCGGGGACGTTGTAGAGTTCTCCCTGGTCGGTGGTGTACTCGTGGAGGAGATTCCAGGGCGGCCCCCCGATGCTCACGTCCAGGTTGTCCCGCCCGGAGGTGGAGTCGCCGTCCTGGTAGTTCAGGCGGAAGCGGAGGACGGTCGTCGGGATGGCGGTGAGGTCCAGTTCCGGGGTGCGGAGCGAGGTTTTGTAGGGGACGCCGCTGTTCCGGTCGCTGTTGACGGTGGCGGCGAAGCCGCTGCCGCCGGTGTAGTTGCCGTCCAGGTAGGCGGAGTGGCCGCCGTCGCCGATGTTCTGGTCCCACAGCAGGCCGTTGCTGCCGGTCCAATCGTTGATCGTCCAGCCGTCGGGCGGCCAGGTCTCGAAGTCCTCGTAGAGGCCGATGAAGGTGTAGCCCGGCGCGTCGCAGTGCCAGGTGTCGGGCGCGAGGGCGAAGTTCTGGGCCGCGTCGCCGGTCAGCGGGCCGATGACGCGCTGCTCGGTCTCGTAGCCGTCGGACTGCACGATCAGGGTGTAACTGATGTGGGCCGGGAGGGTAAAGGTGTAGGCTCCGGCGAAAGGGTCGGCGGTCGTCTCGCCGTCGGCGACGGGGGGATTGACCGGCTCGCCCAGGACGTAGATGCGGGCGGCCAGCGGGTAGCCGGTGACGGAGTCGGTGACGATGCCGGTGAGGGTGTAGAAGTCCGCCGGACGCAGGTAGATGTCGGCCCCGGCGGTGAGGGGGGCGGTGACGGTGACGGAGGCCGGGCGATAGCCGTAGGCCCGCGCGGTGACGGTGTAGGGGCCGGCCGTCACCGGGATGCGATAGTCGCCGCTGCCGTCGGCGGTGCGGAGGTACACGGTGGCCGAGAGGTGGTGGGTGGCCTCCACCTGTGCCCCGGCGATGGCGGTCGAGTCGTCGGCGTCGTAGATTCGCCCGTACAGGACGGGAAGGGCGCACTCGTCGAACCGAAAGGCCCCGATGCGCGTCTGCCAGTTGCCGATGACGAGGTTAGTCTCGGTGTAGTACTCGTTGGTGTACCAGAAGGTGCAGTCGTCCGTCGGGTCTACGGTCATCGCCGTGTAGTCGCCCCAGCGGTAGGAGGTGGCCTGGGAGCCGGAGCCGAGGGTGAGGGTCATCTCCTGCCGCAGAGTGTTCAGCGTGTCCGAGACCAGCCGTCCGGCGTACCGAATGGAGGGGTAGAGAGTGCCGCTGGACGCGCTGTAGCCGAGGGCCATGTCCCCCTGCCCGTCCACCGCCAGGCTGCCCATCCAGCGTTCGGTGACGTCGCCGACGAAGCCGCCGTGAGTGCCGTGCTGGTGGATCGAAGGGGAGCCGGCTGGGTCGCGCAGTTCGTACCAGCGGATTCCGGCGATGTCGCGGTTATAATCGGCGTCCACGGTGTGGTTGGCCCAGAGCGATTCGTAGGAGCCGAAGTTGCGGTACTGCACCTGCATCATCAGTTTGTTGTCAATCGAGTGCAGCCCTTTGGTGGTGTCCGGCTGGGGTATGCACTCGCGGCCACTGCTGCCCCAACAGGAGATGGCGGTGGCGAAGTAGGGGACTGAGATGTCGGTCGGGCCGGTGAAGGTGGAGTTTTCCGGGTGGGCCCAGTCCACGCGGAACTCCCAGAGGCGCAGGGGGCCATAGTTACTGTTGTCCTTGATAGCGAGGAAGTATTCGGGAGCCGAGTCCGGCGGGAGCGGGCCGTGCAGGTTGGCCGGCAGGAGGCTGGCGTAGTAGTTGGTGGCGGTGTAGTCGTTCAGGTCGAAGTAAACAGCACGCAGGGGGCCGCCGTTCAACATCGCGGTGCGGTCGAAGGCGAAGACGCGCACGTTCAGTTCATCGCTGTCGAAGTACTGGAACATGTTGGCGGTCATGTAGTAGCCGTCGTCCCAGACGGCCAGTTTGGAGTAGTCGTTCCAGCGGGCGTAACTGACCAGGTAGCCCCACTGGTACCACTCGCCCAGGGGGTCGCCGTCGGCGGAGAGGGCCAGGCACTGGTAGTACGGCCCGGTGTCGTAGGCCCAGGACATATCGCTGATGAGCCAGCGGTCGGCCAGGGCGTCGTAGAGGACGATGGGGTCGCCCTTGCTGTACTCGTCGCAGGGGGTGCCGGTGCCGTCGAAGAAGTCGTTGAGAGTGACCGCCTTGAGCCGATGACCGGATTTGTCGAAGACGGCGATGGAGTTGTTGACCGCCTGGACGTAGTGGTCGGGGCCGACATCGCCGTTGGGGTCCGGCGGCCAGCCGGTGCCCCAGTGGGCGAAGTCGAGCCCGGCGAAGGTGACGGTGGGGGCGGTGAGGGCGGTGGGGAGCGGCGCGGCGACGGGCCCGACGGGGCGGAATTTGGGCGGCGCCAGCGGCTCCCGGGACGGCGACGGGGGGAAGTCCGGCTGGGGAATCTCGCGGGCGTCGCCGGTGGCGGCGGTGAGGTCGGGCAGGTCGCGCAGGGTGCGGTGGGACGGCAGTCCGCCTACGGAGACGAAGGGCCCGCGAGCGGCGGGGCGCGGCGGGAACCCCTCCTCGGCGCGGGCGGTCTGCGCCGGGCGTGCGAACAGGAGCCCGGCGATGATGGCGAGAATCAGGTAAAAATGGCGATCGGTCTTCACTGGCAACTCCGATAGATGGATAGCCCCCGGCCAGGGGCGCGAGCGGTCGCACCTCACCGGCAACTGGCGACGGTCGGGCGGGCCCCGGCCTGTGAGCGCGAGCGGTCGTACCCTGCCGGCAACCCGCGATGGTCGGGCAGGCCCGGCCTGTGAGCGCGAGTCGTTGTACCTCACCGGCAACCTGCGCTGGTCGGGCGGGCCCCGGTCTGTGAGCGCGAGCGGTCGTACCTTAACCGGCAACCCGCGACGATTGGGCGGTCTCGGCGTCTACGGGCGCGAGTTATTGTACCTCAAAGCAAAGGTAACGCCAAATCGGACGACGACACACATCTCCGAACACCCCCTGCTCACCTGCAAACTTGCCACTTGCAAACCTGCCACTTGCAAACTTGCACACCTGCAAACCTGCCCACTTGCCCACTTGCAAACTTGCCCTTCCCAGTGTATCATCCCGACGTGAGAGACCGGCCTTCCTCCCCCTGGTACCGCAACTACCGCTTCTGGCTCGGCGTCCTGGTGAGTCTGGCCCTCGTCGCCTGGGCGGTACGTGCGCTGGACTGGGCCCAGGTGCGGCAGGCCTACCGTCAGGCCCGCCCGGCATGGCTGCTGCTGGCCCTGGTCACGGTGCTGCTGACCATCGCCGCCCGTGTGGTGCGCTGGCGGGTGTTGCTGCTCCCGCGGCGCGTCCCCTGGCGGGTGCTGCTGTCCGCGCTGCTGGCCGGACAGGTGGCGAACTACGCCATCGCCTCTCAGGTCGGGCTCCTGGTGCGGGCGGGCGCGTTGGGGCCCGGACGGCGGGCGGCGGGGTTGGGCTCCGTCGTGGTGGAGAAGTTGCTGGACATCGCCGTGCTGCTGGGGCTGGCGGTGTTCCTCTCGCTGACCCTGCCGCTCCCCGACTGGCTGCTCCTGTCCCTGCGGATGCTCGCCCTCGTCGGCGGGGGGGCGGTGTTGGGGATTCTCCTGTTCCCCGCCCTGACCGCCCGTTTCCCCGCCCTGGCCCGCTGGACGCCGACGGTCTCCAGGGCCGGGCTGCTGGGTGGGATGCTCGTCTCGCTGCTCGTCTGGGGGCTGGGGGCGGCGACCAATTACTGCGTCCTGCGGGGTTTCGGGCTCCCCGCCGGCCCCGCGCCAACGTTGTTGCTGCTGGCCGCGTTGCAGGCCGGGGGGACGGTTCCCGCGCTGCCGGGCAGTATCGGCGTCTTCGAGGGGATTTGTATCGGCGTCCTGGCCCTGTTCGGCGTGGAGCAGGAGCCCGCGCTGGCCGCCGGGTTGGCACTGCACGGGGTGGTCTTCATCCCCCCGCTGGTGTTGGGAGGGCTGTCGCTATGGCGTCTGACGTATTCGACTTGAGCAAGGCCTTCTTCTCCGTCATCGTCCCGGTCTACAACGGCGCGGAGACGCTCCCGGCCTGTCTGCGGGCGTTGCAACAGCAGACGCTCCCCGCCGACCGGTACGAGGTCATCGTCGTGGACGACGGCTCGACCGACGGGAGCGCAGACCTCGCCCGCCGGTTCGGGGTGCAGGTCATCTCGCAGGAGAACGCGGGCCCGGCGGCGGCGCGGAATCGCGGAGTCCAGGCGGCGCGGGGCGAGATTCTCCTCTTTACCGACGCCGATTGTGCCCCCGCGCCGGACTGGATCGAACGGTTGACGGCCCCTTTCGCCGACCCGACCGTCGCCGGGACGAAAGGGGCTTACTTGACGCACCAGCGGGAGTTGGTGGCCCGTTTCGTCCAGATGGAGTACGAGTCCCGCTACGACCGCATGCGCTCTCTGGCGAGCATTGACTTCGTGGACACTTACTCGGCGGCCTACCGGCGGGCCGTTTTTCTGGCTGCCGGCGGGTTCGATCCCTCTTTCC
>JALWUZ010000252.1 GCA_027079895.1 Anaerolineae bacterium | reverse complement strand
GTGTAGGAGATGTGACGGCGCAGATACACCTCCAGGGCGACCGCCCGGTCGTAGGGATTGTCCGCGCCGGCCGTGACCGTCTCCGCCAGCGCGGACACCCGCGCCGGCAGCCCGTCCGGGAGTTGCAGATACCGCTCCCGCACCCAGGCGGGGTAATCCGTCCCGGCGGCCCGCAGACTGGCGACATCGGCCTCGGAGACCCAGGAGGTGACGGCGTAAGTCTCCCCGGCCTTCAGCGGCGCGGTGCTGACGATGCGGAGCAGTTCCAGGGGCGCGTCCGTGCCCCAGCGGGCGTGCCCCTCCGCCGCCCGCCCGAACGCCACCGGGTCGGCGGCCCCCACCAACAGACTGCGGCCCGGCACGTAGTTGGTGACGATCTGGGCGACGGCGCGGCGCAGCGCGGGACGTTCCAGCCCCGCCGGCGGCTGGAGGTCGGGCTCTATGACCACCCGCTCCCGCTCCTCCGACGCCCACTGCCCCCCGTCGTAGCGGGCGTAGACCGCCCCCCGCCAGTAGTACCGCCCCGGCGGGGCCTCGATGTCCATCAGAACGATGTCCGCCGCCTCCCGCGGCCCGCCGAGCATAAGCGTTTCGCCGAACGGCTCCAACAATCCCACCGCCGGATGGCCTTCGAGGGTGGAGAACAGCCGCTGCCACTCCTCCCGTACCCGCTGCCAGGGGCGGCTGACCCGCTGCCAGGTCGCGGCCAGGGCCGGCGACGAGGCCGCGCCGGGCAGTCCCCAGGCCAGCAGGAGGGCTGTCAGCGTGATCGCCAGCCCGCCGAGCAGGAAGTTGTACCGCTGCGCAGGCTCGTAGGGGACGTGCTCCGCCCGCCACCGCGCCTCCATCTCGCAGGCGTGGATACGGGCGATGTAGAGCAGCGCGGACAGGAGGTAGACCACCAGGTAGGGGGTCAGCGACTGCGGCCCCTGGTAGTAGTACAGATTGACGACCAGGATCAGGCCGGGCGGCAGGACGGCATGCCAGACCCGTCGCCGCCGGTAAGTATTCCAGCCGGCGTGATACCCCAGGAGCCAGAACAGGACACTCGCCAGCATCACGAAGATGAGCGGGTCGCGGGGCGTGCCCCCGGAGATGGCCTGCTCTCCCCACCGTATCAGCCGGTCGGCCAGCGTCGCCAGCCGCTCCCCCCAGGTCAGGTGGGCGGGGAGGTCGCGCCCCAGCAGGAAGCCAATCCACGCCAGGCCGTAGACCGCGCTCAACGGGTGGGCGGTGCCGGGCCGGAAGAGCGACCATCCCAGGAGGAAACCGGCGATGAGCCCCATCACCCCGGCCTCCGGCACGACGCGCAGCCCCTCGGTCCAGCGGGCGGCGGCCAGCCCCCCGCCGGCCGCCATGATGACGCCGACGAGGAACAGCAGGGAACTCCAACCCTCTTCCACCTCGAACCGCTTCATCGTTTCTTGACAATTAGAACGTCTGTTCGTATAATCGGGGCGATGGACACGTTACAAAAACTGCGTCTGTTAGGAGAGGCCACCGCCTTCGAGCCCGCCGAGGAGGTCGGAGTGTGCCAGTCCCCGCCGTCGGACGTGCCGGCCGGGATGGTCTACAACGCCGTCCTGCCCGGCGGGGCGCACATCCCGCTGCTCAAAACGCTGCTCACCTCCGCCTGCGAGATGGACTGCGCTTACTGCCCGTTCCGCCAGGGGCGGGACTTTCGGCGGGCCACTTTCACCCCGGACGAGTTGGCCGACCTGTTCCTCAGGCTGCACCGGGCGGGGACCGTCGAGGGGCTGTTCCTCAGTTCCGGCATCGCCGGGGGCGGGCCGCGCACCGCCGACCGGCTCATCGCCACGGCGGAGATTCTGCGGCGGAAGCACCACTTTCGGGGGTACATCCACCTCAAAATC
>JALWUZ010000251.1 GCA_027079895.1 Anaerolineae bacterium | reverse complement strand
CCTGGGTTTTGGCCCCATACCCAGGCAACGGATGAATCCGTTGCCTGGGTATGGGGCCAAAACCCAGGCGGCGGATTTATCCGTCGCCGGTGAACCGGCTCGTTCTCACGCCGGAGTGCGGGAACGGCGGGGCCACCGCCGAGGGGCGACGCGCGGCTTCCCCCCTACGCCAGAATGTGCTACAATTACCCCGACGTTCAGGGGAGGGCGGTATGCGCAAACAAGAGATTAAGGAAATCCTCAAGAAAATCAAGTTATTCTCCGGCCTGCGGCAGGACGACTGGCGGGACCTGATCAAAGTGGTACACGAGGAGGAGTACCAAGCCCCCCACGTCCTGGGCGAGCAGGGCAAATCCGGCACCGACGCCTACGTCGTCGTCGAGGGGGCGTTGCAAATCTCGCAGTTGGACGACGTGGGAGTCGAGAAGGTCGTTGGTCGCCTGGGGCCGGGCGACTTCTTCGGCGAGACCTCGTTGCTGCTGGGCGAGCCGCTGGACGTGACCGTATCGGTGGTCGAGAACGCGAGACTCCTCCGGCTGAATAAAGACGAGTTCGCCACGCTGTTGGAGGAGCACCCGGACATCGTCAAGCGGCTGCGCATGCGGAAGGATGTCGCCACCAAGTACCGCGCCCGTGCCTACAAAAAGAAGTTCAAGTGGCTGGACGACGATGAGGTCGTCATGCTCTGCAAACATCGGCACGACGCGGTGCTGATGCGCAACCTGATCGTGCCGGTCTCAATCTTCGCCGGGACGGTGATGCTCGGCCTGTTCCTGCGCCACGTAATGCCCCCGCCACTGCTGGCCGCCATAATGACGTTGGTAATCGGCATACTCGTGCTGGTGGTGGCCTACCTGGTAATTGACCATCGGGACGAGCGGTACATCGTGACGAACAAGCGGGTGATACGCCGGGAACATAACCCCCTGGGGCGCGAGTCACGGATGGACGCGCCGTTGGACGCCATCCAGGACATCCAAGAGGTGCAGACCGGGCTCCTGGCGCAGATATACGACTTCGGCGACCTGATTATCGAGACGGCCGGCGAGAAGGGGCACATCGCTTTCCGTGAGATACCGGACCCGGAGGGGGTGCGGGAGATTATCTTCGAGCAGATTCACCGCCTGCGGGTCGGGGCCAAGTTGCGCGAGCGGAAGGCCATCCGGGAGGACATGGGCCGTTACTTCCGCGTGCAGGCCGAGGAAAGCGCGGAGGAGCCACAACCGTTGCCCGCCCCGGAGCAGCCCCGCCGGAAGTCGCTTCTGCGCTGGCTGAAAGCGCCGGTCAACTGGGTGCGCTACTTCCTGCCCCCGCTGTGGCACGAGGAGGGTGACACCATCACCTGGCGCAAGCACTGGGTGGCCCTGCTCAAGCCGATTTTCATCCCGACGCTGCTCGGCCTGCTCGCTATGGTCGGGACGCTGATCGTCGGGGGACTGGGCATCGTCTCCTGGTCGTGGGCCCTGGTGGGGTACGGGATTTCGCTGGTGATCGTGCTCCCCTGGTGGCTGTGGAAGTTCGACGACTGGCAGAACGACATCTACCAGGTGACGAAGACCCGCATCATTGACGTGGAACGTCTCCCGTTCTACCTGCGGGAGGACCGCCGCGAGGCCAGCCTGGGGATGATTCAGAACATCAAGTTCGAGATCCCCGGTCTCATCGGCAAACTGCTCAACTACGGCTCCGTCACCATCGAGACTGCCGGGGCCGGCCCCTTCACCTTCGACTACGTGAAGAATCCCAGCGGCGTGCAGGCGGAGATCTTCCGGCGGATGGACGCTTTCAAGAAACGGCAGGAACTGGCCGCCGCCGAACGTCACCGCCGGGAGTTGCTCGACTGGTTCGCCGTCTACGACCAGATGCGGCAGGCCGCCGACACTCAAGCAGAGGAAAAGCAATGACCGTCCGGCAGATCGTCTACTCCGACAACCCCCTGATTCGCAAGAAGTCCCATCGGGTGCGGCAGGTGGACGCCGGCGTGCAGCGTCTGATTGACGATATGGTCGAGACTATGCGCGAGGCGGATGGTATCGGCCTGGCGGCGATTCAGGTCGGCGTCCCCTATCGGCTGGTCGTCGTCGAAATGCCGCCGGAGGTCGCGGAGGGGGAGGAACTGCCGCCGCGCCCCTGGGAATTGTACGTCGTCGTCAACCCGGAACTGGCCCGCAAGTCCCGCGAGATGGAGGAGGGAGTCGAGGGCTGCCTATCCGTCCCCGGCTGGGTGGGGGAGGTCGTGCGCCACAAGTCCGTCACCATCAAGGGGCTCGACCGACGCGGGCGGAAGGTGCGCATCAAAGCGGAAGGGCTGCTGGCGCGGGTCTTCCAGCACGAGATTGACCACTGCGACGGTATCCTCTTCACCGACCACATCGAGGACCCGGAGAAGATCTGGCCGGTCGAGGAGGGGACGGAGGAGGCCGCCGAAGCGCGTCAGGGAGTCCGGGCGTGAGATGAAGACGACCGCCCCGCCGCTGGTAATCGAGCACCTCTCCTTCCGCTACCGCACGCGGTCGGAGCTCGCGCTGCACGATTTCTCGTTGACGCTGGGGCAGGGGGAACTGCTCCTCGTCGCCGGGACGAGCGGCTGCGGCAAGACGACCCTCATCCGCTGCGTCAACGGCCTCATCCCCAACAGTTACAAGGGAGAACTGAGCGGGCGCATCTTCCTCTACGGCGAGGAGGCGACCGGCATGCCGCTTTCCCGCCGGTCGCAGATCGTCGGCACGGTGTTGCAGGACCCGGAGCGGCAGATTATGGGGGCGCACGTGGTGACGGAGGTCGCCTTCGGCCTGGAGAACCTGGGGCTACCCCGCGGCGAGATCATCCGCCGGGTGGACGAGACCCTCGCCTACCTGGGCATCGCTCACTTGCGCGACCGGGAGACTTTTTACCTCTCCGGCGGCGAGAAGCAGAAGGTAGCCCTGGCGGGGGTACTGGCCATGCACCCCAGCATCTTGCTGCTGGACGAACCGCTGGCGAGCCTCGACCCGGCCAGTGCGCAGGAGGCGTTGGCCCTCTTCCGCCGCCTGGCCGACGAGGGGGTCAGCGTCCTGCTGGTGGAGCATCGGGTGGAGGATGTGCTCGCCATCCGCCCTGACCGGGTACTGTCCATGCAGGAGGGGGATGTCGTCTACCTGGGCCCGCCGGAGGGGTTAGCCGACGTGGTGGACTATCGGCAGGTGAAGATGCCGGCTGAGGTGGTGATTCGCCGGGCCGCCGCCGACCCGCCCCCCTCCTTCCCCACGACGACGGCGGGCGACGGGGAGCCGCTGGTGGTGTTCGAGGATGTATCGTTCTCCTACGACGACGGCCCGCCGGTCATCCAGGACGTGAACCTGACCATCCGCCGGGGAGACATTGTGGCCCTGCTCGGCCCCAACGGCGCGGGCAAGACGACGCTGGTCAAGCACGCCATCGGCCTGCTGAAGCCGCGCCAGGGACGGGTGCTGGTCGAGGGACGGGACACGCGGGAGATGAGCGTGGCCCAGATCGCCCACACGCTGGGGTACGTCTTCCAGAGCCCCAGCCACATGCTCTTCGCGCCGACGGTGCGAGAGGAGTTGGCGTTCGGCCCCCGCAACCTGGGGTACGAGGAGCCCGTCATCGCGGCGGGCGTGGAGCAGGCGGTGCGGACGGTCAACCTCGGCGGTCTGGAGGAGTACCCGCCGCTGGCCCTCTCCTTCGGGCAACAGAAGCGGGTCAGTATCGCCGCCATCCTCGCTATGCGCTCCCGCATCCTGGTGATGGACGAGCCGACCGCCGGGCAGGATTACTGGAACTACATGGCCTTTATGAACTCCATCCTCCAGATGGAGGGTTTCGAGGCCATCTTCTTCATCACCCACGACCTGGACCTGGCGATCTGCTACGCCGGGCGGGTCGTGCTGCTCCACGATGGCCGGGTGGTCGGCGACGGGACGCCGGCGGAGGTGTTGAGCGACGAAGACTTGCTCCGCCGCTGCCGGTTGGTGCCGACCTCGTTGTTGAAGGCGAATTTGGAGTATCTGCCGCTGACGGGACGGTTTATGCCGGCGGAGATGCTGGCCCACGTCGTCCGGGGCGGCGCAGGGGATTAGGGGGATGAACGCGCACCTGCCGAAGTTGCCAATCGGCGAGTCCTCGTTCGAGAACCTGCGGACGCGGGGCTATCTCTACGTGGACAAGACGTGCTGGATTCATCGCCTGGTGACGGAGGGGTCTTACTACTTCCTGGCGCGTCCCCGGCGGTTCGGCAAGTCGCTGCTGGTCTCGACGCTGAAGAGTCTGTTCGAGGGACGGCGCGACCTGTTCGCCGGGCTGTGGATTGACCGGCACGGGGAATGGGAGTGGCAAGAGCATCCGGTGGTGGTGCTCGACCTCAACGCGCTGGACGCCAGCACGCCGGACGCCCTGCGCGAGGACCTGTCCGCCTACCTGTCCCGGATCGCCCAGGAGTGGCAGGTCGCCGAGCCGCAGGGCTCGATTGTGGCGCGGTTCGGCGAGTTGATCCGTTCGCTCTACCTCAAGACCGGGCGGCAGGTCGCGGTGCTGATAGACGAGTACGACCGCCCAATCATCAGCCACCTGGGGCGCGGGGCGGAGGAACTCGCGCTCGCTGTGAAAAACCGCGACATACTCAGGGGATTTTTCGGGGTGCTGAAGGCGGCTGAGGTCGTCTCCGCCCTGCGATTCGTGTTCCTGACGGGAGTCTCCCAGTTCAGCAAGGTATCCATCTTCTCCGACCTGAACAACCTCAACGATTTGAGCATGTACTCCCCCTACGCCGACCTGCTGGGCTACACTCAGGAGGAGTTGGAGGAATATTTCGGCGGCCACATCGCGGAGTTGGCCGCCCGCCTGGGATGCTCGTATGAGGCGGCCCTGGCGGAGTTGTCCCGCTGGTACGACGGATACCGCTTCTCCGACCGGGACGTGCGGGTCTACAACCCTTTTTCCATCCTCAACGCCTTCCGGCGGGGGCAGTTGGAAAGTTACTGGTTCGTGACCGGGACGCCGGCCTTTCTGGTGGATTTGCTCAAGGAGCGGCGGTACGACCCCATTCAAATGGAGGGGCTTCAGGTGAGCCGGTCGCTTTTCACCACTTTCGACGTGGAGCGACTTCTCCCGGAGGCCCTGCTGTTTCAGACAGGCTACCTGACCATCAAGGACGTGGACGGGCGGCTGTACACCCTGGGGTATCCCAATCAAGAGATGAAAACCACTCTTATGAACATCTATTTCGGTACCGAGGAGCGGAACGTGCGCAGTTGGGAGGCGGAGGAGGTCACACCGGAAAGGGGGTGATGTTATCGGGCACCGACGGCTACGCTTGGGCAGACTGTCTCGTAATTGCTCATCCTCTCGCGTGCTGCGGGAGGGCCAGGAAATCGCCACAGGAGGGAAACAATGGCAGAGTTCACCAAAAACAGGGCTGTCGTCTGGCTCATCGTGCTGGTCGTCTTCGTCGTCGTGCTGGCGTTGGCCAGTATGCTGACCAGCGGCGACAAGATTCAGGGCGTCGCGCCCATCGGCGTCACCGCCATCGGGCTGATTGGGGTCTTCATCGTTTACCTCGTCACAGCCCAGAGCGACGCCTGGGAGGTGGGCACGCGCCAGGTGGTCTACATGGCTATCGGCGCGGCGTTGTACGGCGTCTTCAACTACATCTTCAACACCATCCCGATGCCGTCGGTCAGCCAGGTGGCGCTGCGTCCGTCCATCTGCATACCGGTGTTTTTCGGCTACGTCTTCGGGCCGGTGGTCGGCTTCTTCACCGGCGCGGTCGGGAACATCTTGGGGGACTTCATCACCGGCTGGGGGGTGTATCCCGCCTGGGATGTCGGCAACGGGCTCATCGGGATGGTGCCGGGCCTGGTGCTGCTCTTCGCCGACAAGAAGCGCAGCCTCGACTTCCTGACCTGGGTGGTGGGGATATTGATCATCATCGTGGCCGCCCTGGTCTTCATCAACCCGCGCGTGCCCGGCCCCTGGACCGGCGAGATAGAGGATTTCTCCTTCTGGGCCTGGGCCTTCATCGTCGGCGGGGGCGTGGTGATCGCCGGCCGGTTCATCCTCGAACGGGCAGGGGAGGATTTGGCAGCGATCAACCTGTGGGGGACGCTGGGGATCATCGTCGGCATCGGGTTCGCCGCCCTGGCCGACATCTGGGTCAACGGCTACAGTTTCGCCACCGCCATCATCGGGGAGTTCGCCCCGGCCGCCGGCCCCAACATCCTCAATTCGATGATTCTGAGCCCGATTCTGCTGGCCGCTTACCAGGCCATCCAGTCCCGCACCGGACGGTAGGCCTCTCCGGTCGTCCGAGGAGGCGAGCACGATGTTGATCGCCTGGCGTTACCGCGAGCGGGACACCATCATCCAGCGTCTCGACCCGCGCGCGCGGATTCTGTTCATGCTGGCGATGCTCTTCTCCATCATCCAGTTCTGGGATGTGCGCATTCTGTCGCTCTTCCTGGGGCTGGCGGCGTTGCAGTACGCGCTGGCGAAACTCACCTGGCGGGAGACGCGCCGGGCGTGGCTGCTCATCACGTTTATCATCATCTTTATGACCGTGATGACCTTCCTCACCGGGCGCGTCTCCCGCC
>JALWUZ010000250.1 GCA_027079895.1 Anaerolineae bacterium | reverse complement strand
ACCCCGCCATCGTCCCCCCGACGGGATTGTACCAGCCGATACGCGGCTTCGGGCTGGTCTGGCGCACCAACCCGGACGTGCGGCAGGCCATCGGCTGGGCGACGGAGCACGAGGCCGGCTATCACGGGATGGCCCAGTGGTATCAGGGAGCGGGGCCTCACGGGGACATGCTGTTCCTGCAGGGCATTGACGGCTCGGTCTACCGTCTGGGGATGGACGGCACCTGGGAGAAGGTCGGCGATTGAGCCGTCGCATTCGCTGTTGGAGGGCGCTGGGTAGGCGATGGCAGTGCCATCGCCCACCCATTTGACCGTAAGCATAAGAACTTTTTAGTACCATCTTCCTATTGCCAAGCAACGTAAAAGAGAGTATAATATCCACAGTTCATTACAGAAAGGAGGTGAAAAAGATGCTGTTCCTTCCGCGTGAAGAGGGCCAGGGCTTGGTGGAGTATGCGTTGATCCTTGTTTTGGTGGCCATTGTGGTGATCGTCATTTTGGCCCTGTTGGGCCCGGCCATCGGCAACATTTTCAGCAACATCGTCTCGAACGTCTAGGCCGAGTAGTGCCACCACGTAGTACGTCGTCAAACAGAGCCTCGCACATGCGGGGCTCTGTTTGTAAGAAAGCCTCCCAGGAGGTGAAGATGAAGTCTCCAAACACACCTCACACACCGGTGGATGATCGCTCCCCAGGTCAGGACAAAGAGCGCGGTCAGAGTTTCCTGGAGACCGCCCTGTTCCTGCCATTATTGCTGTTGTTGATCGCCGGAATGGTCGAAGTGGGGGCTTACGCTCTCAATTATCTCATCCTGCTCGATGCCAGCCGGGAAGGAGCCCGTTACGGAGCGAACTTGGACCCCGGCCTCACCAGCATGTACCCCTTCGACCGCCGCGAAGGGCATGATCCTTTTCCCGATGTCCGGGCGATGACACCGGAGCAACTGCTGGATGTGTGTAACAACGGGCGGACGACCAACTTTTATTACTCGGTGGCCTGCGTGACCTACCAGAACATCCCCGTCGGCACCCTCGACCCGACCCAGGGGGATGACATTGTCATCACTGTCTTCAGAGTGAACAGAACCGGTCAACTGGTGGGCCGCTGGCCCCTGACCCCTACCCACGTCAATCCGAGCGACTGGGGGTATCACTTCCGCGGGCGCAACGATGGGGAGATCAATCCCAGTTGCACCACCACCGACACGGTGGGCTGCCGCAGTTGGTCGCTGTACGGCGTGCGCACTTCCCGCTTCGGCAATAACGAGATCGTCAGCCGCTTAGCCGCCAGCCGCTTGCAGGATGGCACCACCGCCCCGGCCACCGGGTTCGTCGTCGTGGAGGTGTACCACGCCCAATCGCACTTCACCGGTATGTTCTCCATCGGCGACTTCATACCGGACCCCGTCAACTTGTGGGCTTATACCATCTTCCCCGTGCCGGCCGCCGAGCCACGCTGACGTTACGACCAGGTCGCCAAGAGAGGTAAGTGCTATGGAAAGAATTAGGAACAAACTCCGTCGCCTGCTGGAACCATTGGGGGATGACGAAGCCCAACGCGGCCAGACGCTGGTCATCCTCACGTTCGCCTTCATCGGCCTGCTGACCGTGGTCGGGCTCGTCACCGACGGGGCTCTCATCTACGTCAATTACGGTCACATGCACCGCGCCGCCGACGCCGCCGCCGTCGGCGCGGTCAATCAATACCGTGAGGGCCGTTCCATCGAGGACATCTACGCCGCCGCGATGGAGACCGTCGAATTGCAACTCCCCGCCGTCCGCAACGTGCGGGTCTACTGGTGCAATTACGAGGGGGGCAGCGGCAGTGACACGCTGACGGACAAGTTGAACAACACTTATGACCCCCACGACCCCGCCC
>JALWUZ010000249.1 GCA_027079895.1 Anaerolineae bacterium | reverse complement strand
GTTGCTAGGGGTGTGGTGGAGGATGGCGGGGCGCTGGGGGCGACCGCGGGCTCCGGGGGGGGGGGGGGTTACAGGGTGTTTGCGCTGGCGGTGGAAGGCCGCTCGCATGGAGATGCAAGGCGGCTGACCGGGGCGGCTGATCGTGGCCACATAGGACCCCTCGGGCACGTCGGAAAGCTGGAGGGCCCCATTTCCCGAAGCGATCACTCCTTCCTCGTTGGTGCGGTGTACGGTCCACTGGACCTGGGCGGGCAAGAAGTCGATCGTTACCCGTCCCAGACGGGAGAGCAGGGGATGGCTTGGATCGAGTGATGTGAGTTCCGATTCGACCCGCTCCAGGTCCTCTGTCCGGTAGACGTCCGCGTAGCGGTGGAGGAGCTCGGAGAGTTCCAATTCCGCTAGCTCTGTCCGACCCCGCCGCGCGGCCCCATGGGCGGGAAAAGCCTCTTCGGCGGCGAGATAGTGGTGTGCGGCGGACCGTAGAGCGGCCTGGAACTCGTGCCTGGCTTCCTCATAGTTGCGGCGATACTGGAAGCGTTCATGGAACAGATCACTGGAGACGGTTGAAGCGGCTCGCGCAGCATTCAGTTGCATCAACGAAGATCGCACCCGAAGCGCTGCCTTGCGGGCCTCTGCGAGCTGGGCACGCCCCGCGCGTACCTCTCCACCCGCGATCCAGAGTGCGCGCAGGGCGACTAGGCCTGAGACCATCGCGCCCGCCACGAGGGCGCTGACCAGCCGCGGGTGGCGCTTCGAAAACCGCGCTAGGCGGAACAGCGCTCCGGGAGGGCGAGCCTTGATGGGCTGACCCGCTAGAAAGGCACGTAGGTCCGCAGCCATCGCCCCCGCTGAGGTGTAGCGCCGCTTGGGAGCCGCGGCCAGGGCGGTTTCGCAGATCGTGCGCAGCGGCGGCGGTACGTCCGGCCCGAGAGCAGGGCTCTCCGAGAGCATTCTCCGTCGTAGCGCGGTGCTCCTCGTGCGGGCCCCTGGGGGAGGCTCGAGGGAAAGCAACTCACGCAGAACGGTTCCCAGACCGTAGATGTCGCTACGGGGGTCGGCCCCCTCGCCGGCGAGTTGCTCGGGTGATGCGTAGGCCAGGGTGCCGACGAAGTCGCCGCTCACAGTCAGTGGCTCACCCCGGGCACCGGCCGCCAGTCCAAAGTCGACCAGAACCGCACATCCCTCGGCGGTCAGCATCACGTTGCCCGGTTTGACATCTCTGTGTACGACTCCCTTGGAGTGCGCATGCTCCAAGGCCTCCGCGATGTCCAGGGTCACCCCCGCGACCCAATCGATATAGCTCCCCGACCAGCGATCGTTTTCGCAGGGAAGGTCTTCACCGTCCGAACCAACGATACAGGCGCGGGCTTCGGACGCTCGCAGGGGGCGACGCCGTGCCCGCAGTCGTCGTATCAAGGTCGCGGCGCTGCAACCGCGGACCCGGGGCATGACGTAGTAGGGCACTCCATCGATCACGCCCGAGCCGAGCAACGGCAGGATGGACGGATGGGAGAGACTTGCGATGGTCGCCATCTCTCGCTGGAAACGATCCAGGGCCTGGGGCGTAGCGAAGATGCCCCGCAGGACCTTCAGGGCGACGGGCCCCTTCTCCCCTTGAGCCTCATAGACCACCCCCATACCCCCGGTCCCGATGCGACGTAGGATGCGGTAGCTTCCCACGTGGGTACCCTCATCGAGCGAGACGTGGGGCAGAGGAAGCTCCGCGGATTCGGGAAGGATCTTTTCGGCTTCGGCCCAATCGAGGAACTCGTCCGGTCCCCAATCATCGGTCCAGATTATGTTGAGTTGCCAGTGCACTGCATCGAACCCGAGGCCGAGTAGGTGAGTAACGTCCCTGTAGATGTCGCTGAGCCTTGTA
>JALWUZ010000248.1 GCA_027079895.1 Anaerolineae bacterium | reverse complement strand
CCCACCCCCACCCCGCCGATCCCGCCGGTCATCAAGATCGTCAGCCCAATCGAGAACGGCCCGTGCGTCACCGACACCCTCTCGCTCCAGGCGCGGGCCTGCGACCCCGACGACATAGCCGGCGGCGACCCCACCGACTGCGACCCCGACACCTTCAACGGCGTCGGCATTACCGCGGTGCGGTTCTGGATCCGCGACCCCTACGACCAGAACGTGCATGACTGGACCGAACACCATCCAGAGTACTGCGGCAACGGAGGGGACTCCAACCCGTGCCCGACGATGGACCTCTCCTCCGGGCGCTGGCCCAGCGGACAGCCGGTCTTCCCCGGCCTCCACACCCTGTACGTCATCGCCACCGACAACGACTCCCCCAATCAGACGAAAATCGTCTCGCGGGAGTTCGAGGTCTGCACCGACCCGTGCGAGGACCTCTCCCTGGAATGGAGCGGGTTCGTCAACCAACACGGCGGGTTGGAAAACGACAACGTGGGCTTCATGGCGACCAACAACTCCGCCGTGGATTTCGACACCGTCAAAATCGAACTCGATTGGCCAATTGCCGGCGACGGATATGTCAACTACGCCCTGTACCGGCGGTTCTTCGTGGACGCCGGTAACGTGGGCACCATCCACGGCGGGGACTTCCACTCCTCCCCGGCGATTATGGGGGAAGGCGGCACCCCGTTCAGCACGACGGACATTGGCCTGCCTTCCGGCGGGCAGGGGCGGTACTCGATTGACTTCAACAATTTCAGAGCCGCCGACTACAGCCCCAGCCTGTACACGATGACGATCACCTACCGTGACCCTGCTCACGGCGTCGAGTGCGAAGTCTCCGCCTCCGGCCCGGAGACACCCCCGACCTGCGAAGCCCTGAGCGTAGACCCGGATTCCATCGTCCACTTCGGCTACGGCGGGCGGCAGAGTTGGGACCAGGACGACCTCTTCGGACAGACAATCATCAACAGCAGCGGCTACACCGCCTGGCTGGACCAGTTCACCTTCTACTGGCCGGACGGCGAGATGTACGGCTCCGACCCGCCTTACGTGGACACCTCCTACCTGGAAAGCGCACCGTACCTCTCCTCCATCCTGGGCGACAACGGCTACACCAGCCCCTTCTCGTACACCTGGACCAGCCGCGGCTCCAGCCGCTCCATCCTGCCCGGTGAACCGCACTGGCCGCGCTTCGACTTCAATAGACAGAGGCAGCCTGACATTCGAGTCTTCATCCCGCTCGCCCCCCACCGAGGCGATCTGCTCGACTCCAGCGTCAGCGGTTACTACGGGAGCGGCTCAAGCGACCGGCTGCGGGACAACATCCTCCACCCCGACCAATTCGACATAGACACCTGGTGGACCTTCGACACCGCCGGCGGTGACACCCATTGCCCAATTCAGTTCGACAACTTCCAGAAAGGGCCCTACATCCGGCTCAACTCCCCGCTGGCGGTGGGCGAACTGCCCAACGGCTTGGGACGGTATCAAATCCGCCCCTCCCACCTGGTCAACGCCGTCGGCGTGCCGGTGACGCTGGGCACCGCCGCCGACGCCGTGACCGACAAACTGACGATCAACGTGACCGCCTTCGACCGGGACTACGGCGACAGCGCGGCGGACGGCAGCGGCATCCGCGAAATCGCCCTGTGGGTCGAGGGCCCGGAGAACCTGCCGGAGAACTTTGGCCGCAGCGACGGGGCCGATTACAACCTGCTGCGCCCCGGCCGGAGCGACGACTGGTACTACCTGCTCACCACTCCCTACTCCGTGACGTTCGACCTGGAAGACGGCACCTGGCCCAACGGCCACAACGTCATCAGCGGCACCCATTATCTCTACATCCGGGCGATGGATCGGGACGACGACAACGGGATGGAACGGCTCTTTACCCTCCTGATAGTCCCGTTCAAGATCAACGTCGCCGTCGGATGCGACGACATCGAGTACGACGACTCCCTGCTCTTCCTGGCCAGCGATGACCGCTGGATGTACTACTACACCGGCCCGGTGACGGACACCTCGCAGTACGACATCCACGTGGAGGAGGCGACCGTCAACTGGCCCGGCACCGACCCCCGTGACGGCCTGTACCTGGACCCCTACATCACCAACTTGAAGAGATGGGACCCCACCAGCAACTCCTACAGCACCTACCATTACGGCAACGGATACACCACCCCCTGGTCCCCGACCTCCGGCTGGCAGAGAGAATCGCGCCGCACCATCCCGGCCGGGGAGAGCCGCTCCTGGCCGGTGGAGTTCAGCGGCATGGACGAGATCAACATCGGCGAGATACTGGGCATCCCCTACAATCCCTACAACCAGGGCAACCGAATGGCTCCGCCGTACTGGGTGATGGCCCGCACATCGGAGTTCAACAACATGTGGTACACCTGGCCCAATTCCAGTTGGGGACTCACCAACCCCTACTCCACCTGGGGCACGCGCCGCAGTCTGGGCGGCAACTTCTCCCACCCCGACCAGCACCAACTCGACCTGACCTTCTTCTTCCCCTCCGGCGTGGGGCCGGAGGACGGCTGCCAGTTGACATTCACCGGAGACCGGCGCGGCCCGGCCATCCGCCTCCTCTCGCCGGCCCCGGTGCGAAGTTATCTCTCCACCGCCTACCCGTACCCCTGGTACGTGCGGCCGGCCAGCGTGCGGGGCGACTCCTCGGTCCCCGACAGCGGCGCGGGCAACTGCATAGACAACGTCTTCTCCATCCTGGCGGAGGCCAGCGACATGGACTACGGCTTCAGCAACGGCGCGGGCATCCGCGAGGTCGCCTTCTGGGTCGTGGGGCCCAACAGCCGGAACGGCTACCGCAACCTGCTGGTGCCTTACAGCGACAGCCCGGACACCCGCTACTACTGGAGCAGAAACTGGAGTTACGTCCTCAACCCGCCCTACTGCCCGCTGACCTCCTCCGGCTCCGGCACAGCCCACGCCGGCGTGACGACCATCGGCAGCGTGAGCCGCGACGGACGGGACCGCTACCTCATCGCGCCCCGAATCTACTTCGACAACCCCGGCACCGTCACCAGCCTCAGCATCTACGTCCAGTCGAACCCCAACGGCGGCCACCTGCAACTGGCCCTGTATGACCTGGGATACAGCGCGGGCGTCGGCAGCAACACCCAGCCCCTCCGGCTGATGGCGACCACCGCCGAGACCGTCCCGCCCGACACCCCCGGCTGGGTAACGCTCACCGTGCCGTCGGGAGTCCACGTGGACGCCGGCTACTACTTCATCGGCGTGCGGACGGACGACAGCCAACTGACCCTCCGGCGGGAGGACAGCGGCGGACGAACTTACTACCAGGATCACTGGTACTACCAGCCGTTCCCAGACCCCTTCCCGACCAACCCGCCCACCAGCGGCAGCCTGTACTCAGTATACGCCACCTACGAGATCGCCGACCCCTGCACCTGGTACGCCGAACACGGCCAGTGGCCCAACGGCTACCCCATCGTCAACGGCACCCACTACCTCTACGTCCGGGCGATGGACGAGGACGATTCCGAGTCAGTCTTCGGGATGGAACGGCAGCCGCTCCTGACGCTCCTGGTCTCCTCCTTCAACGTCTGCGGCGGAGGAGACCCCGGCCCGCCGCCGCCGACCTGGACGCCGACGCCGACGCCCAGCGCGACGCCGACGGCCACGGAGACCCCGACGCCGACCATGACCCCCACCGCCACCGCCACGCCGACCGAGGGGCCCTCGCCGACACCGACCGACACGCCGACGCCGACCGCCACCTACACGCCGACCCCCACGTCCGACGTCACCGAGACCAACACACCGACGCCGGAGACGAGCACTCCGACGCTCACCTGGACTCCGCTGGGCGGCGGCGGCGACTAACGCAGGAGGGGTTGGTTATGCGCCGACCGAACACCTCCCGTTCTCACTGGATGATGGCGGCCGCCCTCTCCCTGGGCTCCGCCCTGGTCGCCGGCACACTGCTTCTGCTGATAGTCACCGCGGCGCGGGGCGCACCGGACATCCCCGGTGCGCCCCCATCCGCGCCGCAGGAGATCCGCTACCATCGCACCCAGACCGTCACCCTGCACTCGCCCCAACCGGAACACATCTACGCCACCACCCTCACGACCACGTTCCAGATCAAAATCCAGGACTACGTGATGGGCAGTTACCTGCGCCTCCCGCTCGACGCCGCCGTCCGCATCTCCGACTGCGTCAGCACCCAGCCGGCGACGGCGACCTGCTACGCCTACATCACCATAGTGAGCGGCGACCGCCGCATCATCTTCACCAACGGCATCACCGGCAGCCGCGGCGACATCCACCTGGAATACGACACCTGGAGCAAAATCCACCGCAACCCGGACGAGCGCATCATCGAAGTCAACTACCGCGTCGGCCCCGACCCCCAGTTCAACTACACCATCGCCCTGACCAATACCATCGTCTTCACCCGCTCCCTGGAATACTTCGGCCAGTACCTGGAGCCGTTCCCCTTCCTGGGCCTGAACCCGCTCATCAAGCCACCGGGCTACACCTACTACTCCAAGACCCAGATGTTGCGCTGGGTACTGACCAGTACCCCCAAAGTGACCTTCACCGCCACCTTCACCGAACCGCTGCTGGGCTCCGACCTGGTCATAGACCGGCTGGAGATGAGCCCCCAGAAGCCGGAATTGGGCGAACCGGTGCGGTACACCGTCACCGTGCGCAACGCCGGGCCGTATGAGAGCCGCGCCGTGCAGACCGAGTTGTTCATCCGCCGCCCCGAACTGGGTGCGCCGACTGCCCCCTCCGACCGGTACGGAGGGTATGCGGAACACCGCGACGCCGCCCTGTTCAAGTGGGTCGGCACGGACAGTTTCTGGTACGCCGGCCTGGCCCCCGGCGACTCCATCACCGGCACCACGACCGTCACCTGGCCGGACTACTGCACCCGCTGCGGCGTTTGGGCGCGAGTGGATTCCACCTTCTTCGCCGGGGCCAAGTGGTACGGCTACAACCCGGAGGGGCTCTACTGCGAGTTGGACGCCGACGACGTCCCCACCTGCACCGAGGAGTTGAACAATCTGTCCGCCGGCTTGATGGTGGTCGCCGACATACCCACCGTCTACCTGCCGCTGATTCGGCGGGAGGTCGGCGAATGAAAATGAAGCGGGACCGCCTGGAGGAACTATGAGACGCTATTCGAGCAGCACGTTGTTGGTCAAAGGCGGCACCATCGTCTTGGAGGACGCCCTCCTCACAGGGGACGTGCTCATCCAGGGGGAGCAGATCATCGCCGTCGGGCGCGACCTGCCGACGGCCCCGGATACGGTCGTGCTGGAAGCGGAGGGGTGCTACGTGCTCCCCGGCGTCATTGACGGCCACGTCCACATCGCCCTGGACACCGGCATCTACCGCACCCCCGACGACTGGTTCGCGGGCACGCGGGCGGCGGCCTGCGGCGGCGTCACTACGGTAGTGGACTTCGCCACCCAATTCCCCGGCCAGACGCTGCGGGAGGCGGTCACGGCGCGGCTGGCGGAGGCGCGGGAGGCGGTCATTGACTACGCCTTCCACGTGATGGTGACAGACCTCCCCCCCGGCCGGGAGGGGGAGTTGGCCGACCTGGTGGACCTGGGGACCCCCAGCATCAAACTCTACACCACCTACCGGCCCAACTACTACGCCGACGACGCCGTCATCCTGCGGCTGATGGAGGCCGCCGCCGCCTACGGCCTCTTGCCACTCGTCCACTGCGAGAACGACGCCCTGGTGACGGCCCAGACCGCCCGCCTGTCCGCCGCCGGCGAGACCGCCTGGCGGTTCCACGGCCGCTCCCGCCCGGCCCTGGCGGAACAAGAGGCCGTCCAGCGGGTGCTCTTCCTGGCGGAGGCGGCCAACTGTCCGGTGCATATCTGCCACTGCTCCACCGCCCGCTCCGTCGCCCTGGTGATCGAGGCGCGGGACAACGGTCAGGCGGCGACCTGCGAGACCGGCCCCCAGTACCTCCTCCTGGACAACCGCGTCTACTCCGGCGACGAGCCCTGGCGGTACATCCTGCAACCGCCGCTGCGGGAGCCGGGGGAGCCGGAGCGGTTGTGGACGCTGGTCGAGAACGGCGCGGTGGACACCCTCATCACCGACCACTGCGACTACACCCAGGCGCAGAAGACCGCTCAGGACGACTTCACCCGCACGCCGGGCGGCCTGCCGGGGATGGAGACGCTCCTGCCGCTGATGATGACCTACGGCGTCGCCGCGGGGCGGCTGACGGTGAACCGGCTGGCCGCGCTCCTGGCGACCAACCCGGCCCGCCTGTGGGGACTGTGGCCGCGCAAGGGGGCGTTACTGCCCGGCAGCGACGCCGACCTGGTTATCTACGACCCCGCGCCGGAGGGGGTCATCCGCGCCGCCGACCTGCACCACGTCGCCGGCTACACCCCCTTCGAGAACTGGCGAGTACAGGGACGGGTGCGGGCGACCATCTCGCGGGGCAGCGTCATCTACCGCGAGGGACGGTTCAGCGGGCGTCGGGGGCGGGGACGCTTCCTGAAACGGCCCGCCCTGAACGGCCCAGAAAACGCGAATCACGAATGACGGAGGCCGCCATTCGTAATTCGCGTGTCACCTGCGG
>JALWUZ010000247.1 GCA_027079895.1 Anaerolineae bacterium | reverse complement strand
GTGTGCATGCCTCGTCGTACTGCCCGGCCCGCACGGTGTGGTGGTAGAGTTCGATGACCGGGGCCAGGTCGTCCAGCGTTTGCACCCGGTCGGGCGGGGGGACGGCGGCGAAATAGTCGCGCAAGCGGCGGTGGGCGGCGGCCCGCGCCGTGTCGCCCAGGTGGTCGTAAGCGTAGCGGCGCACGATGGGGTGCAGGTCGTAGCGGCCCGTCTTCAGGTCGTGGTGCAGCAGCCCCCGTTCCACCAGGTCGCGCAGGGCAGCGTCCAAATCGGCGGGGCGAATTAGCGGGTTGTGGGGGCGACCCGCCGGGTCGCCCGTACCGGCCTCGCCCGTACCAGCCTCGCCAGGGTCGCCCGTACCGGCCCCGCCCGTACCAGCCTCGCCAGGGTCGCCCGCACCGGCCCCGCCCGCGCCCGCGATGGCCGCCAGCGTGTCGTAGGCCACCGGCCCGCGGAAGCAGGCGATGGTGCTGAGCAGTTTTTGGCGTTCCGGCGGCAATCTGTTGTAGGCCGTCTCCAGGACGTGGTGTCGGCGCTGCACCAGGTCGCCCGTCACGTCCAGGCGGCGGGCGGCGCGGATGTCGCCCGGTCGGCGGGGGTCCTTCCGAATCATGCCGGCCAGCAGGCGCAGGCTGAGAGGGTGGTAGCCGTAGGGGGCACAGGCGGCCTCGATCTCGGCCCGCGCGCCGCGGATGCCCTGGGCGCGGAAAAAGGCGACGGCGTCGGCCCTGTCCAGCGCGGTCAGTTCCTCCTCACGGCAGCCGGTCAGCAGGTCGCCGTGCTGCTCCAGGGCGCGGGGGCGCAAGCGGGTGGTCAGCAGCACCTTGCCCTGGATGATCTCCGGCAGGGCGGCGACGGAGCGCAAGAAGTGCTCGGCGATGGGGCTGAGGCAGTCGGTCTGGCCCCAGCCCTCACCCCCGGCCCCTCTCCCAGAGGGAGAGGGGAGGGGGTGGTCGCCCTGGTAGGCGGCGTTTATGCTGCCGTAGGCCCGCAGCGCACGCTCGAAGCCGTCGAGGATGAGCAGCGTACCGGGGCGGTGCAGGTGGGCCAGCAGTTGGGCCGCCTGTTCGCGGAGGGGCATGTCGCGGGGGTCAACGCCCAGGTAGGCCAGCGTCTCGCGCAGGAAGACGGCGAACTCGCGCTCGTCGTAAAAGCCCCACCAGACGACGCGGGGCCAGCGGGCGGGGTCAACGTCGTGCATCAGCCAGTGCCAGGCGAGGGCGGACTTGCCGAAGCCTCCCAGGGCACGCAGCACCAGCAGCGGATGGTCGGCGTCGCGGGCCAGCCAGTCGCGCAGCATCTCCCGCTCGGCGGCCCGCCCGGTGAAGTTGGGCGGCATGGGGTAGGGGTGCGGCAGGAACCACTCCTCCCGCGTCGGCTGCTGCGGCGGTTTCTGCTCCGGCGGTGCGCCCAGGGAGGTGAGGAGTTGCGTCCAGGCGGTGTCGTGGCGGTCGGGGCGGGTGAAGTCAACGTAGGTCAGCGCGGAGATGAACTCGGGAATTTCGCACGGTTGGAGGCGCAGCGGTACGGTGCGTCGCTGGAGGCCGGCAGGGTCTTGAGAGCGGGTCAGCAGGCTCTCGTAGAACGTCCATTGGCCCTTCACCCAGGCGGGCGTCAGCACCAGCAGGGTATGGCGGCTGTTCTTGACCGCGTCCTGCATGTTCACCAGGGCCGGCTTGCCGGCGACAAAGTCCCGGAAATCGATGCACACCCGCAGATTGGCCTCTTCCAACCGGGGCAACAGCGTGTTCGTTACCCAGTCCTCGTCCTGGTGGCTGTAGGAGATGAAAACGTCATAGATGAAATCGGACATGGTCGTTCTCCCGTTCGATGTCTGCCCTCGCCATCCCCTCTCCCGCTGGGTGGGAGAGGGGAGGGGGTTGGG
>JALWUZ010000246.1 GCA_027079895.1 Anaerolineae bacterium | reverse complement strand
CCACTACCCAACTCCCCAGCCGTTGCAAGAACCGTTTGAGCGGCGAAAAGTGCTCTAACGCCGCCACGCCGCGGTCGCCGACCACGATGTCGGCCTCGCCGCCCAGGATGGGGGCGATCAGTTTCTCGACCTCGTCCCCGCGATACTGATTGTCGGCGTCGGTGTTCACGATGATGTCCGCCCCGGCCTTCAGCGCGGCCTCCAGCCCAGCGGTGAAAGCGTAGGCCAGCCCCTGATTGCGCTTCAGGCGGACGATGTGCTCTATCCCCAACTGCCGTGCCACCTCCGCCGTGCGGTCGGTACTGCCGTCGTCAATGACCAGATACTCGATCTCGTCCACACCCGGCAACGAGCGGGGCAGGTCACGCACCGTCTGCGGCAGCGTGTGCTCCTCGTTGTAACAGGGAATCTGGATGATCAACTTCATCGGCTGGGTCCTGACAGAGCGGGGGAAGGATACCCCAAATGAAGCCTTATGTCAAGCACCTCTTCACCGCCGCCACCAATACACCCGGCGCATCGCCGCCAGCACGCGCGGCATCGCCAGCGTGTAGAGCCGGTACCCCACCGGCGAGACCGGATAATCCCACGCCCCGATGTGCCGGACGAACTCCCCCCCGAAACCGCGCTTGAACCGGTAAACCCCCCAGAGCGGGTCGGACTCATCCAACACCTCCGGTGCGCCCCACATATCGTAGACCGTGCAGCCCAACCGGCGGGCCAGCAACATCGCCTCCCACTGGAGGAGGTGATTGGGCATCTTCTCGCGGTGGACGGCCCGCGACGCGCCGTACACATACCACGCCCGCCGTCCGAAATGGACGACGAACACCATCGCCACCGGCTCCCCCTCCACCTCGGCGAGCAGCGGATGGCCCATCCCGGCCTCGATGAACGTCCCCCACACAGCGCGGTAATACTCGCGCGGGCGGATGACGAACCCATCCCGGACGGCGGTCTCGGCGTACATCTCGTAGAGCACATCGAGGGCCGCGACCCCGCCGTGCCGCACGACGACGCCCCGCCGACCGGCCAGCCGGACGTTGTACCGCCACTTGGACTTCATCCGCCGCAACATCTCCTCCGGCGGGGGAGTCAGGTCAACCAGGACGGTGTTGCGGAACTGCACCTGCTCGCGGGAAAACAGCCAGCCCCGCCGTCGAAGGAGAGCCGTCACCGCCGCGCCGACCGGAGACTCCTCCCGCACATCGGGGTCAACCTTGATGAAGACCGCCCCCTCCCGTCGGGCGATGGATTCCAAGTCGGCGATGACCTGAGCCGCCAGGGACTCGTCGGCGTAATCGAGGAGCGGCCCCTTGGGGACGTACATCACCGGAGGCAGCCAGCGGGCCGTCCGGCGGGTGAGCACCAGAGCGGCGGCGCGGGCCCGTCCCCCCTGCCGCCACAGATAACGGGTCGGCTGCCAACCGTAACGCGACTTGAGCACGCCCCACTCCCACGTCTGGAGGAAGTGGGCCTGCGGCAGAGCGGCGAGCGTCCCGTTCCACTCCGCGCCGTCGGTGATAGTGACGACCTCCATACCCCCCGGCCTCACTCGGATGTAGCGCCCCGGCGACGGGTCGCCGAACGCCACCGCACCAGCCACCGGTAGACGGCGTACCGCGCCGGAGCGAGCACCAGATCCCACGCGCCGACCGTGCGCACCAGATGCCCCCCGAACCCCCGCTTGAAGCGGTAGACGCCCCACAACCCATCCCGCCGCCGGGTGAACTGCGCCTCCAACGTCTCCCGCTCCTCGTCGGGGACGCCCCACAGATCGTAGGAAGTGCAGCCCAGCGACCGGGCCCAGCGCATCGCCTCCCACTGGAGCAAGTAAGTCGGCATCTTCTCGCGGTGCGCGTCGCCGGACGCCCCGTAGAAATAC
>JALWUZ010000245.1 GCA_027079895.1 Anaerolineae bacterium | reverse complement strand
GCGGGAAGATTCGTATCTGGCCGGACAGTTGGGAGATCACCGGCAGCGCGGACGTTCCACAGGCCCCGGCCAAGACCACGCGCTTGATCACCAAAGCCGAAAAAGTGTGTCCTTCCTGCGGGCGGGAGTATGAGGAACTGCTCGACATACCCTACTACGCCCGCTATGTGCCGATCGCGGTCGTGGCCGCCTGCCCGGAACACGGCCTTTTCTTCCGCCCGCCTGGGGAGGGGGACTTGGCACGCATTGACCAGGCCGAGAAGCGGCGCGGTCAACTGGATTTCGGGCCGCTGGAGGACTTCGAGGTGAAAAGTGGCCCCAAGTCCGCCGATTTGCTGAGGCGCAACGTCAAGTCGTATCTCGACGTTTTCTCGTCCCGTCAACTGCTCTACCTCCATCAAGCGATTCGGCAACTGGGTGACTACGACGGGGTGGCGAAACTCAACCTGGGATTGCTCGTGTCCACCTCTTTGGAGTTCAACTCGATGCTCTGCGGCTACAAGGGCTGGTACAAGCGTCGCCCAGGTGCTATCCGGCATGTTTTCGCCCTGCATGCCTACTCGTTCCCTTACACCGCTCTGGAGAACAACCCCATCAACCGCCGTAAGTCCTCCGGCAACCTGCAATCGCTCTTCCACGCTCGCATCGAACGGGGACGTAAATGGTCGCTGTTGCCCGTTGAACGCCGGATTGGGCGGGATGGTCGGAGCGAGTTGGTGGCGATAACAGGGGAGGTGGACGGCGGCGTCGAGGTTCATAACCTGGCCGACCTGACCGCCGGCCGGCAGGCTTTTTGGCTCATCCACGGGGATTCCAGCAATCTGCCGATTGATGGCCGTGCGGTGGATTTGGTCGTCACCGACCCTCCCTACTACGACAGCGTGCAGTACAGCGACCTGGCATCGTTTTTCCGGGTCTGGCTGTCACGCTTGTTGCCCGGCGAGGCCGATTGGAACTACGACGAGGCTCATAGCGCAGTCGCAACTAGGGCGACTGACGACAGCGGCCGGTTCGTGACGGTGTTGACCGGTATTTTCTCCGAGTGCGGACGGGTGCTGAAGCGGCGCACGGGACGGATGGTGTTCACGTTTCACCACTGGGACCCCAATGCCTGGGCCGAACTCACCATCGCCCTCAAGACCGCCGGTTTCAGGCTGACGAACGCCTATGTTGTGTTCTCTGAGCATCCGATTTCGGTGCATATCAACAACCTGAACTCGATCAAGCACGATAGCGTCCTGGTCTTCGCCCTCGATGGGGATGGGCCGTCCGTGCGCTGGCCGCCGTTGGAGGTTATCAACACCGAGGACAGCGCGACTTTTTGCCGTCAATGCGGCGCGGCGCTGGGGTGGTTGCTGGGAAGCGAGCACTCGAACGTCGAAATTCGGGCTCTCTGGCGGGAACTTGTGCCGTGAGCCGTTCGAGGACGGCCGACTGCGCGGAGGCCGTAGGGTTTTTCAACGTTCTAACCTTTGACGGATGAACAAGAGTCCCGACGATTGAGCCGTTGCATTCGCTATTGGGAGTCGCTGGGTAGGCGATGGCATTGCCATCGCCTACCCCTTTGACCGCAAGCGTAAGGACTTTGAAAAGCCTTGTGGGAGCCGAAAAATTGATTGACAATCATGGCTTCCGTGTTATAATTTCAATTCACCGCGAATAATCCACTATCTGGTGCGTTTACCTGGTCTTCCGTCCGGTCTCTGGGCCGGACGGCGTTGTGCTGGGCGGCGGTGAACGCAATTCCAGCGAACTTTAGAAAGGATTGGTGGGGATGAGTTATCTGGGAACAAAGTCATACGCCCGTATCACCAATGCGGAAAAGTTACCCCGTTTGATTGAGGTGCAACTCAAATCCTTCCGCTGGTTCCAGGAAGAAGGACTGGC
>JALWUZ010000244.1 GCA_027079895.1 Anaerolineae bacterium | reverse complement strand
CCCTGCCGCCGGTCGAACCAGACCCGCTCCCCGCCGCCCCGCTCCTCGTCCTCGTCGGCTCCGCGCTGGGGGACCCGACCCTCTTCGACGCGCTGGAACAGGCTGGCGGGCGGGTGGCCGGCGACCTCTTCGACCTGGGAGAGCGGTACTTCGCAGTGGACGCCGCCGAGGAGGGAGACCCGCTGGCCGCCATCGCCGACCGACTCCTCGCCGCCGTGCCGACGCCGACCAAACACCACCCCCGCCGCTCGCGGGCCGTCCACCTCCTCTCGCTCGTGGAGAACCGTCGGGCCGCCGGAGTCATCTTCGCCCGCCAGAAATTCTGCGACCCGCACGGCTTCGACTACGCCCATCTCGCCCGCGCCCTGGACGAACGGGAGGTGCCCCATCTGCTGATCGAATTGGAGCAGGCTTCCCAGGCCGGGCAGATGCTCACCAGAGTGGAGGCCTTCGTCGAAATGCTCACCGCCCTCCCCCGCTAGAGAGAGCCGATGTCCAAATACCCGCGTCTCAAATCGCTCAAAGAGATCAACGGCGTGATGACCCGCTACTACGCCCGGCGCAAACTGTTGGCCCGCCTCAAACCGCTGGCCTACGTCACCAGCGGCGCACCGGTCGAAATTTTGGAGGCGATGGGGATTGCCACCCTCTACCCGGAGAATTACGGGGCCATCTGCGGCGCACGCCGGGCCGCCGTCGGCCTGTGCGAGGTGGCGGAGGCGGACGGCTATCCCGCCGACCTCTGCTCCTACGCCCGCAGCCACATCGGCGCGGTGATGCGCCCCCAGGACGCCCCGCTGAACGGCCTGCCCCGCCCCGACCTGCTCATCTGCTGCGACAACATCTGCGGGACGGTGCTCAAGTGGTACGAGTCGCTGGCCGCGCTCTACAACGTCCCGCTCTTCATCCTCGACGTCCCTTTCCAGCGCACCACGCCTGCCGAACAGCACATCGTGGACTACGTGGCCGCCCAGATGCGCGAACTGGTCGCCTGGCTGGAAGCACACACCGGCCGGCGGTTCAAAATGGAACGCTTCCAGAAAGTGCTCGCCCTCTCCCAGGAAGCGATCACTCTCTGGCAGGAGATTCTGGACTTCGGGCGGCACCGTCCCTCGCCCATCAACGCGCCGGACCTGTTCGTCGCGATGGCCCCGATCGTCGCCCTACGCGGGACGCAAGCGACGGTGGACTGCTATCGCCGCCTCAAGGCGGAGTTGGAGGAGCGGGTCGCCAATTCCATCGGCGCGGTGCCCGGCGAGCGGTACCGCCTCCTGTGGGACAACATCGCCATCTGGTACCGCCTCTACCGCTTCTTCCGCCCCTTCATGGACGCCGGGGCCTGCTTCGTCGCCGACACCTACACCAACTCGTGGACCGTCGGGCTGAACCTGGATGAGCCCTTCGAGAGCCTGGCGCGGGCCTACACCGGCGTCTTCATCAACATTGACCTGCCGACCCGCCTGCGCACCATCACCGCAATGGCCGACCGCTTCCAGGCCGACGGGATGGTGATGCACGCCAACCGCTCCTGCAAGCCGTTCTCCATCACCCAGAACGAGGTGCGGGACGCGCTGCGCGAGGAGGTCGGCCTACCGGCGTTGATCCTGGAGGCCGACATGTGCGACTCACGCCTGTACAACGAGGGAGCGATCCGGGAACGGGTGGCCGCCTTCCTGGAGATGCTGGCCTGACCCGTCCCGGCGGCGCGATCAATCTAGGACAAGGAGGACAAAATGAACAAGAGGAACTTACACCCCTGGGCACGCCTCACCGGAGCGTTGGTGGTGCTCGGCGGCCTGTGGCTGCTGACAGTCTGGCTGCTCTCCGCCACACCGTCCAGCGCACGTGGCGGCCTGCCCGCCCTGTTGACGTTCCAGAGCCCCATCGGAGACCCGCAGCCCAACATCGTCAAAGAGGCGGACGTCTCCCAGGCCCAACCCGGCGACGAGATCGAGTACACCATCGCCTACTCCACCACCACCCCCGGCTCACGAGTCTTCGACGTTCAGCTGTACGACTTCCTGCCCGCCGGTGCGACCTTCGTCTCCTCCAACCCTCCGGCGACGCGGGTTGACAACGGCGTCCTGCTCTTCACCTTCCCCTCCGTCGGAGCGGACACCGTGACGGCGACGGTGCGGGTGCGGGTGCAGGAAGGGTACGAGCAGATCGTCAATTACACGCTGGCGACGGCGGACCAGATTACCCCCGTCTACGCCTCCCTGCTGACGCAGGTTGACCAGCCGACTACCTGGCTGCGGCTGACCAAGACCGGCTACGAGCACGTGCTGGTCGGGCAGGAACTGGTCTACACTCTGCGATGCGAGAACGACAGCGGGGTCGCAGTGCGCGACGTGACGGTGGCGGACGTGCTGCCGACGGGACTCGTGCCGCTCGCCGCCTCCCCGCCGCCGGACGAGACGACCCCGCCCCTGCTCACCTGGTCGCTGGGGACGCTCGCGCCGGGGGAGGAGCGCACTATCGCTGTCACCGTCACCGCCCCGGCGGAGGCGACGGTCATCACCAACACCGCGTTGGCCTCCGGGCAGCGGCGGGCGATGACCAGTACCCTGTTTGCGACGCAGGTCGTCACCGAGGCGTCCATCCTGGACGTGAGCAAGACCGCCTCCGCCTCCACGGTGGACGTGGGGGATGACCTGGTATACACCATCCGCTACCGGAACATCGGCAACCGACCGGCGCTGAGCGCGACGCTGACCGACACACTGCCGGCGTCGGTCAGCGTGAAAGGGGTCTCGCCGGTGACGGCGACGGTGGGCGGTTCCGGGCAACTGATTTGGCACCTGGGCACGGTGCCCACCGGCACGGCGGCGGGGACGGTGGTCGTCACAGTGACGGTGATAGGCAACTGGGACGGGACACTGCACAACACAGTCGCCATCGGTGCGCCGGACAGTTTCGGCAGCCAGGCAACGGTGGACGTGGACGTGCGCCCGTTCCGCATTTACCTCCCGATTCTGCGCCGCAGCGGACGCTGGGGATGGGGCTTAGTCACGGACGGACAATAGCGGGCTTCCCCAAAACACCAGGCGGCGGGTCCCCGTCCGTCGGGAACCCGCCGCCTGGGAGAGCGGCTGCGCGTCAGGACAAGTCCCGCAGCCGCTCCGCCAGTTTCTCCCGTTCCGCCTGGAGGTCGGCCAGTTTATCCCGCTCCCGCTGGACGATGTGTGGCGGGGCCTTCTGGGCGAACTCGCCGGCCAGCAGATTCTCGCTGCGGGCGATACGGCCCTCGATGGCGGCCAACTCTTTGGAAAGCCGGGCCCGTTCGGCCTCCAAGTCCACCAACGCGGCCAGCGGCAGGTAGCAGACCGTCTCGCCGACCACGACCGTCGCCGCCTGGGACGGAGGCTCCACCGCCGCCGCGACGGTCAGATTGGCCGCGTCCAGTTTCGCCAGCGACGAAAGGAGCGGCCGCTGTGCGTCCAGCCACTCCGCCTCCTCACCGGCGGCGATGAGGGCCGGGATGCGCTTCCCCGGCGTCACGTTGTACTCCGCCCGCCGGTTGCGGACCGCCCGCACCAGCCCCATCACCAGGGACATCCGCCTCTCCGCCTCGTCGTCCAACAGCGACTCCTCCGCCTCCGGCCAACGGGCCATCATCAGAGCCTCCCCCTCCTTCGCCCACTCCGGCAACGCCTGCCAGATCGCCTCCGTCACGAACGGCATGTAGGGGTGCAGCAACCGCAGTCCGGCCTCGAGGACGCGGACGAGCACCGCCTGAGGGGTCTGCCGGTCTGCCGTCTCGTCGTACAGCCGTACCTTGCTGGCCTCGATGTACCAGTCGCAGAACTCCCCCCAGAGGAACTCGTTGATCTGCCGTCCCGCCTCGCCGTACTGGTGACTCTCGAACAGACGGGTCACGCTCTGAATCAAGCGGTTGAGCCGCGAGAGAATCCAGCGGTCGGGCAAGGTCAGCGGGCCGGCGTGCGGCTCCTCGTCCCCCAGATGCCCCAGAACGAAGCGGGCCGCCTGCCAAATCTTGTTGGTGAAGTTGCGGGCCCCCTCCAGCCGTCGGGGGTCGAGATTCATATCCAGCCCCGGCGTCGAACTGGTCAACAGCGTGTAGCGGAGCGCGTCGCTGCCGTACTTTTCGATGATGTTGAGCGGGTCGTACTCCTCGATGTTCCCCATTGACTTGGAGATCTTCTTCCCCTCCTCGTTCCGCACTAGGCCGTGCAGGTAGACGGTCGCATAAGGGGTCTGGCCGGTCATCTCGATGCCCAACATCATCTCCCGCGCCACCCAGAAAAACAGGATGTCGTAGCCGGTCTCCCGCATATCGGTGGGGTAGTAGCGGCGGAAATCGGGCGCGTCCTCGTCCGGCCAGCCGAGGGTCGAGAAGGGCCACAGGCCGGAGGAGAACCAGGTATCCAGCACATCCTCATCCTGGTGGATGTTCGGACTGCCGCAGTGGGCGCAGACGGTGGGGTCTTCCAACTCGCAAGTCTGCTCGCCGCAGTCGTCGCAGTACCAGACTGGGATGCGATGTCCCCACCACAGTTGGCGGCTGATGCACCAGGGGCGGATGTTCTCCATCCAGTGGAAGAACCGCCGTTCCTCCCGCTCCGGGATGATGGTGGTCGCCCCGCTGCGCACCGCCTCCATCGCTGCTTCCGCCAGGGGACGGACGTTGACGAACCATTGGGTGGAGATGCGCGGTTCGATGTCGGTGTGGCACCGCTGGCACGTCCCGACGGCGTGGGAGTACGACTCCACCTTGACCAGCAGCCCCTCCTTCTCGAAATCGGCGACGATGTTCCGGCGGCACTCGAACCGCTCCTGACCGGCGTAGGGGCCGGCCAGGTCGTTCATCCGGGCGGTGTCGGTCATTATGTTGGGGGCTTCCAGGCCGTGCCGGATGCCGATCTCATTGTCGGTCGGGTCGTGGGCCGGAGTCACCTTGACCGCGCCGGTGCCGAAGTTCGGGTCCACCACCTCGTCGGCGATGATGGGGATGGGGCGGCCAATCGCCGGCAGGATGGCGGTCTTGCCGATGAGATGCTGCCAGCGTTCGTCGTCGGGATGGACGGCGACGGCGGTATCCCCCAGGATGGTCTCCGGGCGGGTGGTCGCCATTTCGATGAACTCCGTCGCCCCGGCGGCCCACTCGCCGCTGCCCCACTCCCCCTGCGGGCCGGGCCAGTCCTCGTTGACGATCGGGTAGCGGATGTACCACAGGTGGCCCTGACGCTCGTCGGGGATCACCTCCAAGTCGGAGAGGGCGGATTCGCAGCGCGGGCACCAGTTGATCAAGTAAGTCCCGCGGTAGACGAGCCCCTTCTTGTAGAGTCGGACGAAAGCGGTGCGCACGGCGTGTGAAAGGCCGGGGTCGAGGGTGAACCGTTCCCGCTCCCAGTCGCAGGAGACGCCCAGTTTGCGGTGCTGCTCGGTGATGCGGCGGTGATAAGCCTCTTTCCACTGCCAGACGCGGGCGACGAACGCCTCGCGGCCCAGGTCGTGGCGGGTGAGCCCTTCCTTGCGCAACTCCCGCTCGACGACGTTTTGGGTGGCGATTCCGGCATGGTCAACGCCGGGCAGGAAGAGGGTCTGGAAGCCGCGCATGCGGTAGTAGCGGGTCATCAAATCCTCGACGGCGGCGGTCATCGCGTGGCCCAGGTGGAGCGCACCGGTGACGTTGGGCGGGGGCATAGTGATGCACCAGCGGGGGCCGTCCTCAGTCACCAGCCCCAACTCGACCTGCTTTTCGGGGCGGAAGTAGCCCTGCTCCTCCCACCAGCGGTAGATACGTTCCTCGTGCTCTTTGGGATTGTAGGTTTTGGCAAGTTTGTCGCTCATCGTTCGCTCCTCTAGTTCATCGGTTGGATATGATTTCTTCGGAAAGAGGACGCTGGCCCTTCCACAACTCGCGCACCTCTTCGACCGTGACATCCGGTGCCGCTTCGATGTACCGGTTCACCCAATCTCCCGGTTCGACCAGCATACCGCTCTCGTGGAGCACATACCGCACACGTTCGCGTTCGGTCTCGTAGAGTCCCGTATCCAGGGCCCGCCACAAGTTCTCCACGATGGTCTGATTCAGAGAGCGTTTCTCGCTCTGCGCCCTGCGCCGCAACGCCTGGTGCAGTGTCACCGGCAGCCTGATCGTCAGTTTGACCACTCCCATCTTATCTCCCTCCGTCGTCAAATGTGCGAAATTGAGCAACACAAAAACCCCCTTCCGTCCAGGGACGGAAGGGGGTTCCGCGGTACCACCCTGGTTCGACGTGAGTCACGTCGCTCTCAGTCGCCCTCCAACAAGGGCTTCCGCTGTAACGGGCGGGCCCGGAGGGGCTTACTCCGGCGGAGCCGTTTCGGCCTCTCGACTCCCAGGCGACCTTCGGCGGGGGGCGCACTGCGAGGGCTTGCAGCCGGTGACCCTCTTCTCTGCCTGCCGGAGCAGTTCGCCAGGGCCGCTCCCGCCTACTCCTCCTGTTCGTCGTCTTTGGGACTTTTGAATGTGGCGCGATTATACCACGCGGCTGGGAGGTCGTCAACTGACGGTGCGCGAGCGTCACACATTGGGGACAATCTCCTGGAAGGCTGAGGCCGGCCACTGGAGGGCCAGTCCTCGGAAAAGTTGGGCCATTGGCAACTTCCGCACCTCGTAG
>JALWUZ010000243.1 GCA_027079895.1 Anaerolineae bacterium | reverse complement strand
CGCGGGCGTCTCGTCCGCGTTCCCTGGTGGAGACAGGAGCGCGGGCGTCTCGTCCGCGTTCCCTGGTGGAGACGGGAACGCGGACGTCTCGTCCGCGTCTACGTCCACGTCTGCGCCCGCATCAGACAAGCACAGGGGATGGCACTCTCGCGGCTACTTGCCCCACTTCGACGCCGGAGACGTCTTCCAATTCATCACTTTCCGCCTGCACGATTCAGTCCCCGCATCCGTCATCGAGCAATGGAAACAGGAACTCAACTGGCATGAGGGACTCGCCGCCAACTCCAAGGAAGCGGTGGAACTGCGGAAGAGGGTCGAACGATACGCCGATGCTGGCAAAGGCAGTTGCTACCTCCGCAAAGAAGAGATCGCCCGCCTCGTCCAGGATGCCCTGAAGTATTTCGACGGTGAGCGTTACCGTCTGATTGCCTGGTGCGTCATGCCCAACCACGTCCACGCACTCATCCAGGTGATGGACGAGCCGCTATCGAAGATTATCCACAGTTGGAAGTCGTACACCGCGCACCAGGCGAACAAACTACTCGGCAGGAGGGGGCGGTTTTGGGCGCCCGACTACTTCGACCGTTACATCCGCAACGAGAGACACTTCAACGCTACAGTGCGATACATTCTGCACAATCCGGTCGAGGCCGGCTTGGTGGAGACTGTCGAGGAGTGGAAATGGTGTGGCTTCAGCGGTAGCGGCAGCGGTGGCGGTGGCGGACGGGACGTCCGCGATCCCAGGGGCGTCCGCGATTCCAGGGACATCCGCGATTCAGGCCGCGACCGCAGGGTTGCTTTCCTCAAAGCTCACCCCACGCTGGTACTGGACACGCGCCATTTCTCCCAGGACTTCACCGACCGCCTGTTGGCCCGTTTCGATAATCTGGACGAGATGACCGACGGCCTGCTGGTACACAGCGAGAACTGGCAGGCGTTGAATCTGTTGCTGGAGAATTACCGAGAGCGAGTGAAATGTATTTACATTGATCCTCCATTCAATACTGATGCCAGCCCCATAATTTATAAGAACGACTATCGGTCATCATCATGGGTTGCTATGATGCACGACCGGCTAATGCTCTCATACTCATTTTTACAAGGCACTGGCATGTTGTCCGCCGCAATCGACGACTTCCAACAGAAAGAACTTCATTTCTTGATGGAGAAAACTTTTGGCCAAGAGAACATCTTGGCAACTGTTGTGGTCAGGAGTAACCCTTCTGGTCGTCCAGGCACATCTGGCTTTTCGACAGCACACGAATATCTCATTGTTGCGTCCAAATCCGCAGGGGTAGCAGTCACCAAAATGCCAAGAACAGAACGTCTCAACCGCCGTTACAAACACGTGGATGAAAAAGGCTCGTATATGTGGGAACTGCTGAGGAAAAGGGGGTCCGGCTCCGAAAGAAAAGACAGCCCCAAATTGTACTACCCAATATATGTAGGTAGAAAAGGTTTCCGGGTGCCCAAGATGATATGGGATGACACAGCGCGGGAATGGGTAGTCCAGGAAAGCCCAGGCCGTGACGAGATTGCAGCATATCCAGTTGATGAAGCCGGAATCCAGAGGCGTTGGAGATGGGCGGTTGAAACTGTCAGGAATAATCTCGATGATTTGAAGGCTGTAAGGAACGAAGATGGGTCAGTCACTATTTATTACAAATACAGGCCACCGAGCGGTGTGTCACCGACGACTATGTGGATTGATGCCAAATATTCGGCGACAGAGCATGGCACAAATGTACTGAAAAGCTTTTTCCAGGAGTATGATCCTTTTTCGTTTCCCAAGTCCATTCATGCCACGAGCGATGCACTTGTCGTCATGGGTGCCCTGGAGGAGAATGGTATTTGTGTCCTCGACTACTTCGCCGGCTCCGGCACCACCGGCCACGCGGTCATCAACCTGAACCGCGAGGACGGCGGGCGGCGCAAATTCATCCTGGTGGAGATGGGCGACTACTTCGACACCGTGCTCCTGCCGCGTATCAAAAAAGTCACTTTTACGCCAGAGTGGAAGAACGGCCGGCCCAAGCGCATAGCCACGCGAGAAGAGGCTGAGCGTAGCCCGCGCATCGTCAAAGTCATCCGCCTGGAGTCCTATGAGGACGCGCTCAACAACATCGCCTTTGACGAAGAGAGCGGTCAAAGAGCGCTCGACATGTTCGGCGACGAGTACCTGCTGCGCTACATGCTCCAATGGGAAGCCCGCAAGAGCGAAACCCTGCTGGACGTGGCGCAACTGCAAAGCCCCTTCGCCTACAAACTGCGCATCCACCGGAACGGCGAAACCCGCCAGCAGCCTGTGGACCTGCCGGAGACATTCGCCTACCTCATCGGCCTGGATGTGCAATCGCGCCAAGTCATCTACACCCCTGGGAGCGCGGTCGCCCCTGGGAGCGCAGTTGTCTCTGGGAGCACAGTCGCCCCTGGGAGCGCGGTCGCCCCTGGTAGCGCAGTTGTCCCTGGTAGCGCAGTTGTCCCTGGTAGCGCAGTTGTCCCTGGTAGCGCAGTCGTCCCTGGTAGCGCAGTCGTCCCTGGGAGCGCAGTCGCCCCTGGGAGCGCGGTCGTCCCTGGGGGCGCGGTCGCCCCTGGGAACGCAGTCGTCCCGACTGCAAAACCCAACCCGACTGCAAAACCCAACCAAAAATACCTGGTCTATCGCGGCACCACGCGCGAGGGGCGCAAAACAACAGTCATCTGGCGCGAAACGAAGGGCTGGAAACAGGCGGACTACGAGCGGGACGCCCGTTTCGTGGCCGAGCAAGGACTAACCGAAGGCGCGGACGAAATTTACGTCAACGGCGATTCCTACATCCCCGGCGCCCGTTCGCTGGATGGGGTATTCAAAGCGAGGATGTTCCCGGAGGGAGCATGACAAGCGGACTTCAGCACTATGCCAAACTGGAGCACCGGCTTGTCCTGCTGGCCTGGCTCAACAGCCTGTTCGGCTACGAGAGCAACAAGGCCATGCTGGAAGACTGCCAAGAAGCGGCCGAAGGCTATGCCGGTGATGGGCACAGTCATCTCTACCACCACCTGCTGGCACGCGGGGGCAAGGTGCGCATCCCGGAAGAGGAGTTGGCATGCTACGACGAGAACATCCGCCTGCATCTGGAGCGCATCAACCGCCACCGTTCCAGCCCCATCACCCTGCGCTATTTCCAGCATCTAGCCGCGCTCTACACTGAAATCTTCCTCGACCGCCTCTTCAATCACAAAGCCCAACTGCTGGCCGACCTGAACGCCTTCGTGGACGAACGCAACGCTCACAAAGTCACCGGCGAGCCGGAGGACGAGCCTTTTACCGAAAACGACCTGACCAAACTGGCCTACTGGATGGCCACCGGCAGCGGCAAGACGCTCATCCTACACCTGAACTACCACCAGTTCCTGCACTACCACAATACGGGCGAGTCGGCGACCCGCCCCCCATTGGACAACATCCTGCTCATCACCCCCAACGAGGGGTTGAGCGAGCAACACCTGCGGGAGTTGGAACTTTCGGGCATTCCGGCGCGGCGATTCGACCTGAACACGAGCAGCCTGTTTGCTATGCGCCACGAGGTGCAGGTCATCGAGATCACCAAATTGGTGGAGCAAAAGCGAGGCGGAGGGGTAAGCGTGCCGGTGGAGGCATTCGAGGGGCGCAACCTGATTTTCGTGGACGAGGGACACAAAGGCTCCGGCGGTCGAGCCTGGCGCGGCTACCGCGACGCGCTGGGGAAGACCGGCTTTACCTTCGAGTACAGCGCCACTTTCGGGCAGGCGCTCAGCGCCGCCGGAAAGGACGAACTGACCACCGAATACGGCAAAGCCATCGTCTTCGACTATTCCTACCGCTACTTTTACGGCGACGGCTTTGGCAAGGACTTTCGCATCCTCAACCTGCGGGATGACACCGACCAGGAGCAGACGCATACCCTGTTGCTGGGGAATCTGCTCTCTTTCTACGAACAACTGCGCCTGTACGAGGAAAAGGCGGACGTTCTGCGGCCCTACAACCTGGAAAAGCCGTTGTGGGTGTTCATCGGCAGCACGGTCAACGCGGTCTATACCCGGCAGGGGCAAAAACGGAGCGACGTGCTGACGGTGGCGCGTTTTCTACACCGCGTGCTCCACGACCGACGCTGGGCGAAAGACACCGTCGAAAAACTGCTGAAAGGGCGGAGCGGCTTGACGGCGGCGGACGGCTCGGACGTGTTCCTCGACCGCTTCAAATATCTGGCCGAAACCGGAGAGACCCCGGCGGCCCTCTATGCCGACATTCTGCGGCGCGTCTTTCACGCCCCGGCGTCCGGCGGCCTGCACCTGGCCGACATTCGCGGCTCCGGCGGCGAAATCGGGCTCCGGGCCGCTGCCGCCGACGGTTATTTTGGCCTCATCTACATCGGCGACACGGCGGCTTTCAAGAAACTGGTCGAGGAGCATGCGCCGGAAATCACCCTGGAGCAGGACGCCATAGGCGGCTCGCTCTTTGGCGACATCAACCGCCCCGATTCCCGCATCCACGTGCTCATCGGCGCCAAAAAATTCATGGAAGGCTGGAACTCGTGGCGCGTGTCCAACATGGGACTGTTGAACATTGGCCGCAGCGAAGGCTCGCAGATCATCCAACTGTTTGGCCGCGGCGTGCGGCTCAAAGGCAAAGGGATGAGCCTGAAACGCAGCGACGCGCTGGGCGGTGAGCATCCCAAACACATCAAGCGTTTGGAGACGCTCAACATCTTTGCCGTGCGCGCCAACTATATGGCCCAGTTCCGCGACTACCTGGAGCGTGAGGGCGTGGAGACCGAGCCGGTCATCGAACTGCCGCTCTTCGCCTGGGTCAACCGGCCGGCACTCGAAAGAGATTTGATGGTACCTCGTGTGCCGGTGGACCGGCCCTTTGCCAAACGCGCTCACCTGATTCTGGAAGCCGACGAGAGCATCCACGTGCGGGTGGACCTTTCGGTCAAGGTGCAGACCCTGGAAAGCACTGCCTGGGGGTTGCACACCGCGACTGTGCAGTCCGGGATGGAGCGTCAGATTCCGGCGGAGAGTCTGGCTTTGGTGGATTGGGGTCAGGTTTACCTGGACCTGCTGGATTACAAGGTGCGCAAAGGGTGGCGCAACCTGGTCATCCGCCCGGAAACGGGGCGCCGACTGATGAACCAGGTTGAGTATACCCTTCTGGCTGACGAAGCGACCGTCCGGCCCAGGACCTTCGCCGACCGCCGCCGGTTGCAGGAAACGGTGACGGCCATCCTGTGCAAATACATGGACACCTTCTATCGGCGTCGCCGAGAGCACTGGGAAACGCAGGTCATGGAATACCGCCCGCTGGACGAGGACGATCCTAACCTGGCCTTCAATCGCGGCGTAGCGCGTGAAGACCGCCCCGCTTACGTGGTGCAAGTACGGCGTTCAGACCGGGCGTTGATCGAAGCCATCCAAAAACTCCTCGAAGAGGAAAAACGTCTGCGGGAGGAGGAGAACCAGGGATTGCCGCGCATCGCCTTCGACCACCACCTGTACCTGCCCCTGCTGGTGGAAAAATCAGAGGCATTCAAGAGCATTCCCCCCGCGCTGAAAGAGAGCGAGGCGTGCTTCGTGCGCGATCTGAGAGCCTACTGGGAAGAGGAAAAAGATCGCTCGTTGGCCGGGAAGGAAATATTCCTGCTGCGCAACCTGAGCCGGGGCAAGGGCATTGGCTTCTTCGAAGAACGCGGCTTTTACCCGGACTTCATCCTCTGGATTCTCGACGGTCGAAGCCAGAGAATCATCTTCATCGAGCCTCACGGGATGCTCCACGCCAGGGCCTATATCCACGATGAGAAGGCGCGGCTGCACGAAAGCCTTCCCGCTCTGGCCCAGGAAATCGCCGGACGTAGCGGACGGATGGACATCTCGCTGGACGCTTTCGTCATCTCCGCGACGCCCTATGATGAACTCTATCCGCGATACGACGACGGTACTTGGAGTCGGAAGAAGTTTGCCCAAAAACACATCCTGTTCTTCGAGCGCGGAGACGAGTACGACTACGTGAGGCTGTTGTTCGCGGGCGACTAGCCGACGCTTGCACCTGACCCCGCCCGTTGCGTTTCGCGGCGCGTGTGAAGTGCGGGCTGCTAGGAGGACTATCGTACCGATGCCGCTGTGGATTGTCGAAGATGAGGAAGGGTGCTCCTTCCTGGTGCGGGTGGCCCCGCGCGGACGCCGCGACGAGATAATCGGGCTGCACGGCGACGCGCTGAAGGTGCGGCTGACGGCTCCGCCGGTCGAGGGACGGGCCAACCGGGCGTTGGTCAAATTCCTGGCGCGGCAACTGGGCGTCCCGTCGGGAGCGGTGGAGATCCGCAGCGGCCACACCGGAAGACAGAAACGGGTCTGGGTGCGGGGAGTCACCGCCGAGGAGGTGCGGGCGTTGGCCGCCGTTCCCCCATCCGCCTGAACCTATTTGGAGGTGTTATGATGAACTCTAGACAGAAACGACGCTGGCGTGTGCTCATCTGGCTCACCGCTGCCCTGGCGACCCTGGCCCTGCTGTCCGGGGGGCTGACCGGCTGCGGCGGCGGTGCGCCCCCGGTGACGCCGACCCCCACGCGGACGCCGCTCCCGCCGACGCCCCCCGCGCCGACGGATAC
>JALWUZ010000242.1 GCA_027079895.1 Anaerolineae bacterium | reverse complement strand
ATCCTGCTGTACCTGCTCCCGCCGCCCGTCCTGCACTTCGTCGGGCAGTGGTGGGAGAAACGGCACAAGTTCCCCAGACGGCGGCGGCTGCTGGGGAAGATGCCGGACGAGGCGGAGATCGCCGCCAACTGGGACGAGATACGGGAGCGGTCGGCACAGGCGCGGCAGTTGCTGACCAGGGCCAACCTGCGGCTGGTGGTCAACGTCGCCAAGCACTACATCGGACGGGGCATATCGTTCCTCGACCTGATTCAGGAGGGGAACATCGGGCTGCTGCGGGCCGCGCAGAAGTTCGACCACACCAAAGGGTTCAAGTTCTCCACCTACGCCACCTGGTGGATTCGACAGGCGATCAGCCGCGCCATCGCCGACCAATCCCGCACCATCCGCATACCGGTTCACATGGTGGACACCATCAACCGCCTGCTCCGGTTGCAGCGGCAGATGACGCAGGATTTGGGGCGCGAGCCGACGATGGAGGAACTGGCGTTGGAGTCGGACTTGCTCGACCCGGCGGAGCGGGCGGCCATCATCCACGCCAGAGCGTCCGGCCACCCGCTGCCGCTCTCCCTCGACCGGCGGCTGCAACGGGCGGCGAGCAAGGCCCGGCGCATCCTGCGCATCTCCCAGGAGCCGATGTCGCTGGACATGCCGGTCGGCTCCGACGACAGCGGGCTGCTAGGGGACTTCATCGAGGACGAGAGCATCATCAGCCCGGACGCCGCCACCACCAATCAACTGCTGAAGGAGCAGTTGCACTCGCTCCTCGGCTCGTTGAACGACCGGGAGCGGGAGGTGTTGGAAATGCGCTTCGGGCTGCGGGACGGGGAGGCGCACACGCTGGAGGAGGTCGGCAAGGCGTTCGGCATCACGCGGGAGCGGGTGCGGCAGATCGAATCGAAGGCGTTGCGCAAACTGCGCCATCCGGGGAAGTGGCACAAACTGCGGGATTTCCTGGCGTAGAGGAGGAGGCCCGCCGTCAGGGAGTGACGGCGGCGGAGTAAGTCACCAGGCCGATGAAATCCTCCTCGCTCAGCGTGCCCCGGTCGAAGGCCAACAGGGCCGCCGTCGGCACCTGGGCGGCGATGTGGCCGACCGTCCGCCCGCCGTCCACGACGGCGACGGCGACGCTGACCCCCTCGAAGGCGGCGCACTCCTCCCGCCCGTGCAACGCCAGCGCGACATCGAAGGCGGTCCAGACCGTCTGGGCCGCCTGTTCCACGCCGGTGGTGATCTCCGCGCGCGGCGCGAGGGGCACCGTCAGGTCGAAACGCAGTATGCCGCCGGTCATAGCCGTCGTGCCCCCGACCCCCGCCTGGGCCAGCAGTCGAGCGGCCTCCCAGCGGCAGGTCGGCGGCAGCGCGGGCGGCGGTTCCGGCGTCACGGGGCGGCTGTTCAGCATCACGAGCGCCAGCCCCAGGACGACGGCGAGGTCGGCCACCGCGAGGGCGGCGATCAAGGCTTTCTGCTTTCCGGTCATTTGCCGGAAGTGTAACACAAGAAGGCGGAAATACCAAGTGAGCCGATGACCAATCTCAGCCGCGAACAACGCAAGGGCATCATCAGCACCGTAGCCGCCAGTTTCTTCCTGGGGTGGGCCCCGATTCTGGGGAAGTTGGCCTATCAGGGCGGGGTGGCCCCCTTCACGCTGGCCGCTTTCCGCACCGCCGCCGCTGCCGCGCTCATCTGGCTGGCTTTCCTGATTCTCTGGCGGCGGGAGATCGCCATCTCGTGGCGGGGACTGGTGGGCTGCATCAGCGTGGGGAGGTCAACGGCTTCGGCTCCCTGCTCTACTACACCAGCCTCCAGCGGCTGGACGCCTCGCTGGCCTCGCTCCTCAACACCCTCTACCCGCTCTGGGTCGTGCTGTTCCTCTTCGCCGCCGGCCAGCC
>JALWUZ010000241.1 GCA_027079895.1 Anaerolineae bacterium | reverse complement strand
GCGTCGCACGGCGCGGAGGTGGTCTTGGCCGTGGACGAGGAGCGGCTGCGGGGCGTGGAGGCCGATACCGTCCTGGCCGCCGCGCTGTCACTGGTGCGGGAGTTCGAGCCCGCCGCGCTCCTCTGTCCGCACGATGATCTGTGGGGCGGGAACGTCGCGCCCCGGCTGGCCTATCGGCTGGGGACGGGGGTCGTCACCGACTGCACCGGGTTCGAGGTGCGGGAGGGACGGGTGCGCTGGCTGAGGCCGGTCTACGGCGGCAAGGCGATGGCGTATGCCGTCGTCAAGGGCGGGCCGCCGGTGGCGACTGTCCGCTCGCGGGCGTTCGATCCTTTGCCCGCCGACCCCGCGCGTCGCGGTGAGGTGCGGGTCTGGCAGCCCGCGCCGGACGCCATCCCGTCCCCAGAGGTGACGGTGGTGGAGCGGACGCGGGCGGAGTTCGAGGGGATGTCGCTCGACCAGGCGCAGATCATCGTCAGCGGCGGGCGGGGGATGGAGAAGAAGGAGAATTTCGCGGCGTTGGAGGAGTTGGCGCGACGGCTGGGGGCGGCGGTGGGCGGCACCCGTCCGGCCGCCGATGCCGGCTGGGTCACGCACGCGCAGTTGGTCGGCCAGACGGGGAAGATCGTGGCGCCGAATCTGTACATCGCCGTCGGCATATCCGGCGCACCGCAGCACATGGCGGGGGCCGGCGCGTCGAAGACGATCGTAGCGGTCAACAAGGACGAGGACGCGCCGATTTTCAAGGTGGCGCACATCGGCATCGTGGACGAGTGGCAGAACGTCATCCCGCCGCTGACGGCGTTGTTGGGCAGCGGGTGAGCCGTCTGCCGGAGCGAAAGGGGGGCAGGTTATGTTCGACGTTTATCTCATCGGAGTGGGAGGACAGGGGGTGCTGACGGTCGGGGAACTGATCGCCACGAGCGCGTTGCGGTTGGGCCTGCCGGTCAGTTTCTATCCCACGAAAGGGATGGCACAACGGGGCGGGTTCGTCAAGGCGCAGTTGCGGCTGGGGCTGGCGAACGGCGGCCCGGCTATCGCGGAGCGCGGCGCGGACTTGGTGCTGGCGATGGAGTTGTCCGAGTCGCTCAAGGGGGTGCGGTTCATCAAGCCCGGCGGCGAGTTTCTGCTCTACGGCCACGTCTGGGCGCCCACGGCGGTGATGTTGGGACAGGCGGATTATCCGGCCCCGGAGGTGGTGCGGGAGCAGGTGGAGGCCGCCGGCGGGGTCTGGCACTATCTGTCGCCGGACAACCGCCCGCTGTACGAGGGGGAGCCGGTGCCGGCCAACATCTACGTCCTGGGGGCGGCGCTGAGTCTGACCCGTTTGGGGAAGGTGCTGGACGCCGCCACAGTGGGGGAGGTGGTCGAGGGCCGCTGGGACTGGGGGCTTCAGCGGAACCGGGAGGCTCTCGCGGCCGGGATGGCGGCGAGGGAGGGGTAAGGGACGACACAGACCCGACGGCGCGTCTCGAGTGGACGCGCCGTTATTCTTGCCCCCCACCCCCGACCTGTTATAATCGGGTTATGGACGAGACGACTCAACCGCTCTACCTAGTCAGCGCGTGCCTGCTGGGCCTGCCGACCGCCTACGATGGTCGCGGCCATCCCCAGGAGCGCCTCATCGAATTGGCGGCCAGGGGGCAGGTGGTGCCGATTTGCCCGGAGGTGGCCGGGGGGTTGCCAACCCCGCGCCCGCCGGCGGAGATCGTCGGCGGCGATGGGGAGGATGTGCTGGACGGTCGGGCGCGGGTGGTGACGGTGGATGGCGCGGATGTGACCGCCGCTTTCCGGCGCGGCGCGGAGGAAGCGTTGGCGACGGCGCGACGATATGGCATCACCACGGCGATTCTCAAGGAGCGCAGCCCCTCCTGCGGCTCCGGCCAGATCTACGA
>JALWUZ010000240.1 GCA_027079895.1 Anaerolineae bacterium | reverse complement strand
GGATGCCGATGCGCACCCCCGCGCCGGTCAGCCCGGCCTGGTGCCAGGCGTCCGCGCCGATGACGCCCACCCCTTCCCCCTGGATGCCGTCCCCGTCGCCGACGCGCCGCGCCGGCAGTTCGACGCCGATGACGTGGTCCAACTCCGTCAGCCGGTCGAAGATCGCCCCCGGCTGCTCCGATTGCAGTTCGGATTTGATGAGGTAGATGGGGACGGCGACGTTGATGCGGTCTCGATAGGCGCTGACGACGGTCACGCCGGCCGCCTCCAGTTGGGCGATCAGCGGCTCGCTCTCCTCGGTGTCGAGCACCAGCGTGACGGCCACGTCCCCCTCCGGCGTCAGCATGCCGCGCCGTTCGGCCAGCGCGATGGCCGCCTCCTCCCCACCCTCCTCGTAAGCCACCAGGAAGTCCTTGTAGACCGAGTCCAGTTCCGGGTCGTCGAGGATGGAGGCCAAACGCGGGTACTCCTGCGCCAGTTCGTCGAGCGACCGGGGCGGCTGGAACTCCGCCGCCGGACGGGCGACCCGGTTCATAAAAGCGTCCCGATTCGTGTACATGACGACGCCGGCGGCGACGATGAGCAGGACGCCGACGATGAGCAAAATGCGCACCACTTTGTTCTCGAACATTTCATTCCCCCTGTCACCCGCAGACTCCAGGTCGCGGGATGGTCAACGCTGCCAGTTCTTCACCATCTCGGTGACGGAAGAGCGGGTGGCCTCCGCGCCGAACCCCCAGGCCAGCAGCGAGAAGTAATCGCCCCAGGGGTGCGCCCCGAAAGTGGGATTGGCGACGTACAACTCGCCGAAGCCGGCCCCGGCCAGCAGGGCGACGACGACGGCGTAACTGGCCCAGGTGAAGTAGCGCAGCCGCGTCCCGGCCTTCTCCACCGACCCGGCCGAGGTCAGCGGGCGGGCCGAGGGCGGCGGGGCGAGCAGATCCTGGAGGCTTTCCGCGGAGGGCGTGGCCCCTTTGACGCCCCGACCGGCGTCCTCCAGGCCGAAGGAGACCCCCGGCCCACCGGTGGCCGGCGCCCGCTTCCTGGCCTCGCCGATGGCCTGGGAAATTTCATCCTTCAACTGCCGGTAGGTCTCCTCGAAGTTCTCATCGTCAGGAGACAGGCTCTCCACGCGCCGCCGGAGTTCCTGCGCCTGGTGGATTTGGTCATCCTCGTAGACCAAGCCGTCCAGTTCGTTCAGCAGCCCGTCCAATTCCAGATACCGGTTGATGCGCTGCGCCAGCGGCTCCAACCTGTCCCGCATTTCGTCGGGCCCGGAGAGGTCGGGCATGTCGAGGAGCAGGTCGTCCAGTTGCCGCCGGATGGCGCGGGCGTATGGAACGGCCTCGTGGGGAGTGATCTTGTCCACCAACTCCTTCTGATACTCCACCTGAGCCGACCAGTCCGTCCGCCCCTTGAGCCAGCGCAGCCAGACCTGCTCCGCTTGCTCGATGGCGGAGCGGGCAGCGTCCCAATCGTTGTTCTGCAATCCGGCCTCCACGTCCACCAGGTGAGAGGCGACCCGCGAGCGGAAGATGTCGGCGGCCGGCTCATCCTCATCCTGCATCTGGCTCCGCAGACGGCCCACCCGCACCAGAATCTCGTCGCGGGGGCGGCCCTGGGAGCGGTAGGTGGAGACGCCGACTCCCAGGACGACTCCCAGCAGGAGGAAGAAGAAGGGGAGGTAAGGCTGGTCGCGCACCGACACCTGCACCGGCAGGGCGACGGAGAGGGAGGAGCCGTCGAGGAGGATGTCCCCCTCGAACCGTCCGCTGGGCACGTCCCGCAGGTCGAAGATGATGGGGACGGTTAGCAAGTCGCCCGCCTCGATGGACGGGGGCACGGCGGCGGGGTGGATGGCGGTCGCCGGAAGGATGGTGGTGCCGTCGGTCCCGGTC
>JALWUZ010000239.1 GCA_027079895.1 Anaerolineae bacterium | reverse complement strand
TCCTGGCTCTCCGCCCGCAGCCTGGAACAAGCCCTGAAAGACCTGCGCACCATCAACCGGGAACTGGATCAGCGTGTGGAGCAGCGCACCCGCGAGTTGGCCGAATCCCTGGGACGCAACCGTGCCATCCTCAATAGCATCGCCGATGGCATCGTCGTCTTCAACCAGGTGGGAGTGGCCATCAACGCCAACCCGGCGATGCCCCGTCTCCTGGACCGTCCTATGGACAAGATCATCGGGTACACCATTGACTCACTGATGAGAGGCTCCGTGGACCCCTCCGACCGCAGTACCATTGACAACGTTATGCACAGCCGCGACACCAGTTACCCCGGCCTCAAAATCCCCTGGGGGGACAAAGTCCTTTCGGTGAGCCTGGCTCCCATCCAGACCGATTCCGGGCGCACTATCGGCACCGTTGCCGTCTTCCGGGATTTCACCCGCGAGGCCCAACTCAGCAAGATGAAAAGTGCCTTCGTCTCCATCGTCTCCCATGAACTGCGGACGCCGCTCAACGCCATCATGGGCTATGCCGACATGCTGAGCGAGGGCGTCTACGGGAACGTCACCGATGAGCAACGGGAGATATTGAGGCGCATCAGCCGCAACACCGAGCAATTGCTGGAGATCGTCAACAGCCTGCTCGACCAGGCCCAAATCGAGGCCGGCACGCTGACCATCAACTACGACAAATTCTCGCTGGCGGAGTTGGTGGATGAAGTCACGGAGGTAGTCGGCGTTCTGGCTCAAGAGAAGGGGTTGGAACTGCGGACCAGCATTGCCCCCGACCTTCCCGACGCCGTGTTCAGCGACCGTCACCGGCTGCGGCAGGTGTTGATCAACCTGGTCAACAACGCCATCAAATTCACCGATGAGGGATACGTGCTCATCCGGGCCTACCGCCACGACCAGGATCATTGGGGGCTTGATGTCGCCGACACGGGAATCGGCATACCGGAAGATGCCAGGGAGTACATCTTCGAGCCGTTCCGTCACGTGGACGAGACCCCCACCCGCAAGTACGCCGGCACCGGGTTGGGGCTCACCATCGTCAAACAGTTGGTGAATCTGATGGGGGGGGAGATCACCGTGGAAAGTGAAATGGGGCAGGGCAGCAAATTTACCGTTATCCTACCGATGGTGCCGCTCGATTGGGTGCCGCCGGAGTCAACAGAGGAGGAACGCGATGGATGAACCTTACGCTCTGGTAGTGGAAGACGATTACGACCTCTCGGTCATCTTTGCCCAAGCGGTGCGCTCGGCCGGCTTCACGGTGGAGATCGCCCGCACCGGCGACGCTGCGATGGAAATGCTCAAATCCACCGTGCCAGATGTGGTCATCCTCGACCTGCACTTGCCCGGCGTCGCCGGGATGGACATCCTGAAGGCCATCAAGTCCGACTCCCGTCTGAGCGGCACCCACGTCATCGTCGCCACCGCCGACGACCGCCTGGCCGAAACGCTCCACGATGACGCCGACCTAGTGCTCGTCAAACCGGTCAGTTTCGGGCAACTGAAGAACCTGTCGGCCCGTTTCAAGGATTGACCGATTCTCGTCGGGCGACGATGAGCAGCCCCCCGCCCTTGCCCCCGACGGGGACATCCATCTCGTAGTACCCCCGCCAGCGGCGGGCCAGATTCCCCACGACGGCGCGGCGTACCAGCCGTTGGTATCCCCACGACCGCAGCCGGGGCGCGACCAGCAGCCGCCACCAGGAGACGCGCCGCCGCAGCCCGTACCGCCTGTTCATCCGGTCCCACAACCGCTCGGTGGCCTCCGGGATGTAGTAACGGGCCTTGACCAGCGTCAGCCCGCCGGAGGCCAAAATCCGCCGCCACTCCGCCGGGGTGTGATAGTGGTGATGCGCGAGCCACCGATCCACGCCGGCGGCGTAGGAC
>JALWUZ010000238.1 GCA_027079895.1 Anaerolineae bacterium | reverse complement strand
GCCGGTCATCTGGGCGCCGGCGGCGTAGACCTCTTCGCCGAAAGCGATGGAGTCGGTGACGGGGTACAGTGCGCCCAGGGCCCGGCCATCGGCGACGGCGACCGTCTGCGGGATGGCGCGGCGTTGTCCGGCGTCGGCGATGAGGGAGGCTTCCGCGCCCACCGCCCCGGCGATCACGTTGGCCGTGATGCGCTCCGAAGCGACGGTGTGCCCCGCGCCGGCGGCGTATCCCAGCGACGAGGGGGCGACGAACCGCACCGCGTCGGGGTCGTAGAAGTCCAGCAGGCCGTTCCGCTCGTAGGCCCGGCGGATGATGTCCTGGGCCAGGGGGAGCAGGGTCGGGTCGCCGACGGTGACGGTGGGCGGGGATTTGTAGGCGGCGGCCTTGTCGGCCAGGGCGGAGAGGACCTGGAGGGCAGCCAGCGAGAGGACGGAATCGGAGCCGTACAGCCCCCCGTCGCCGAGGGCGATGTGGAGCGCACCGCCGCTCTCGGCGGCATAACCGGCCTCCACCGACAGACGCTGGAAGGCGGGGATGGGGCGAATCTCCGGGCGCGGGCCCTTCCGGGCGTGGAGGATGACCAACGCCAGCCAAATCACGAGGCTCAGAATCAGCAGCAGGATAGCCCCAACGTTCATCTCATCCCCCTTCTTCCAGGAGACGTTGCAGACGGCTCAGCGAGTCCGGGTCGTCCAGGAGGGCCGCCGTCCGCGCCAGGGTGTTTTCCTCGACGAGCCCGCGCAGGAGCGGCCAGGCCAGCAGCATACCGCTGCTCCCCAGCGGTCGGAAAGCACGGGCCGTCTCCAACAGCGGCAAGGCCAGCGGCGTCAGTCCCAGGGCGGCGATGTGCCGGGCCAGTTTCGTCACCCAGTCCGATTCCAACGTGGGCATAGTATACACCGAAATCAGCGGAAAAGAAAGCGTCAGTTCCCTCCCGCTGGCCGGCGGGAGGGTGTCTGCGGCAGTATAACACGATTCACCAGGCAGAGCAAACAGCGACCGGTTCAGTCGCCGCGCACCACCAGCGGCAGGTAGATGAACCGCCACGCCTCGTCCGCGCCCAGGTCGGGGGCGGGGCCGATGGGCCGGGGGTCGCCGTCCACGTCCACGGAGACGCCGGCCGGCCCGCCCGCGTCTATCGCCGGCGAGGTGGGGCGGAGATGGTAGTCCAACCGCCCCGGCGCGACGAATTTCGGCGGGAGCAGCAGGACGGTTTCCCCTGGCGGTTGGTCATCGTTCCCCCACCACAGCGTGTAGCGGGCCTCGACTGCGCTCCCGACGGCGGCGGAGATGGCGACGGTGTGGCTGGCGATGATGTTGTTCATCAGGGTGACGGTCATCGGGGTGAGGATGTTGATGCCGATGCCGCCGGGCCCGCCGCCGTCCTTGCTGCCCACCAGGGTGTTGTGGAGCAGGTGTCCGGCGGGGACGGAGCCCAGTTCCACGCAGCCGGTCAACGGCGCGGCGACGATGTTGTTGGTGAGGGTGAAGTGGCTCCCGCCGCGCACGGCCAGTCCGACGGCCGCGCTGAACACCTGATTGGCCGTCAGCCTGACCGCCGCGCTCGCCTCCGCCCGCAGGCCGTTGTCGGCGCAGGAGACGACTCGGTTGCCGTCGGCGGTCACGGTGAACCCGCGCAGGTCCAGGCCGTCGTTGCCGGACTGCGAGATGACGTTGCGGGCGGCGAGCACCGTCGTGCCGTCGGCGGTGCGGATGCCGTCGCCGGCGGCGTTGTGGACGGTGTTGGCGATGATGGTCAGTTGCCCGTCGTGGGCGTAGATGCCCCGCCGCCCGGCCCCGACGATGAGGTTGCCGCTGATGGTCTGCGTGCCGCTGATGTCCAGGCCGTCGGAGTCGAGGTCGTAGAGGCGGTTGCCGACCAGGGTCACGTCCCCACCCTCGACGCGCACGCCGTCGGCGTGGATGTCACGCAGCAGGTTGTCGCCCAGATGCACCAGGCCCTTGTCCACCTGGATCCCCTGCTGGCCGCAGTCCTCGATGGTGTTGCCGGTGAAAGTGACGGTGCCGCCGCCCTCGATGAGCAGCCCCTCCTGGGTAGTGTGGGCGATGTGGGTATCCCGCACCCGCACCACTCCGGCGTCCACCTCGATCCCCTGCTGGGCGGTGAGGATGCGGGTCGCCGAGATGAGGACGCGCCCGCCGTCTATCTCGACCCCCTGTTTGACGACGCCCTGGATGGAGCAGCGGGTGACGGTGACCGCGCTCGTCCAGATGTGGATGCCGTCCCGTCCGTTGCGGAGCGTCAGCCCGTCCAGGACGACCCGCGCCTGGGGAGCGTCCTCCACCCGGACGTTGTGGCTTCCGCCGCCGTCGAGGATGGTGGGGGCGAGGTCGGGGGACTGGGTCGAGAAGGAGGCGTCCCACGAGCCGCGCAGGATGACGCTGTGGGTGATGGAGAGGTTCTCGGTGTAGATGCCGCTGGCGACCCACACCTGGTCGCCGGGGTCGGTGGCCAGGGCGAGGGCCTCTTGGACGCGACCGCAGGGGGTGGACGGCGAGAGGCAGTCACCGGAGGCGGACGCGCTCACGTAGTAGACGGCCCGGTCGGCGCGGGCCGGAGGCGCAGGGCGGAGGAGGAACAACAGTGTCAGCATCAGTCCCAGGCCCAGCGCGAGGGCGGATAACGACTGTCGCACTTTCATTTTGCTTCCTCCTACGGGCTAAAAGGTTTTATCCACCTGGGAGGGCTCACCGGGGAGCGGGGAGCGGCGCACCCAGGAGCACGATTTTGTCCCGCTGTCCGGCGACGGAAGCGGTGACGTTGCAGGTGTCCACCACGAGGGAGGCGTGCTGCACCACCATCTGATAGTTGAGGGAGCGGTGGCCGGTGACGACGACTACGCAGTCGGCTGCCTGGACCTCCTCCGGCGTCAGGGACACCGAGTCCAAAACGGTCGCCACACGGCGGAACACGTCCCCGCCGACGCGGAAGTGGGGGACGTAGGGGTCGTGGTAGCACACGTCGGCCCCGCGATTGAGCAGCAGTTCGATGATCCGCTTGGCGGGGGAGTTGCGGGCGTCGTCAATGTTGGGCTTGAAGGCCACCCCCAGCACCAGCACGCGGGCTCCCGGCAGCGGTTCGTGATGGAGCGCCAGCCCGCGACAGACCAAATCCACCACGTGATGGGTCATGGCCTGATTGACCTCGCCGGCCAACTCGATGAACTCGGTGTAGTAGTCGTACTCGCGGGCCTTCCAGGAGAGGTAGTAGGGGTCAACGGGGATGCAATGGCCGCCGACGCCCGCGCTGGGGTAGAATGGCATGAAGCCGAAGGGCTTGGTCTTGGCCGCCTCGATCACCTCCCAGAAGTTGATGTTCATCCGCTCGGTCAGGAGGGCCAGTTCGTTGACGAGGGCGATGTTGACGGCGCGGAAGGTGTTTTCCAGGAGTTTGGTCAGTTCGGCAGCGCGGGGCGAGGAGACAGGGTGGACGGGGGCGCCCATCTGGCTCAGGAGGGCGGTGGCCAGTTGGGTACACTCCTCCGTCAGACCGCCCACCACTTTGGGGGTGTTGTAGGCCGACCACTGTTTGTTGCCGGGGTCAATGCGCTCCGGCGAGAAGGCCAGGTAGAAGTCTACCCCGGCCTTGAGACCGCTGCGCTCCAGGATCGGCTGCACGACCTCCTCCGTCGTCCCTGGGTAAGTGGTGCTCTGGAGGACGACCAGTTGGCCGGGGTGGAGGCGGGGGAGGATGCCCTCGCTGGCCGCGCGGATGTAGGACAGGTCGGGGGCACGCTGCGCGTCGTAGGGGGTGGGCACGCAGATGAACACGGCGTCCGCGTCGTGCAGTACGTCGTAGTCGAGGGTGGCCGTCAGCCGCCCGGCGCGGACGTGAGGGGCCAGGTCGTCGTCGGAGACGTCGGGGATGTAACTGTGGCCGGCGGCGATGGCCTGCACCTTGCGCTCGTCAACATCCAGGCCGATGGTGGGGAAGCCGGCTTTGGCGAAGGCGGTCGCCAGGGGGAGCCCGACGTAGCCCAGGCCGATGATGGCGACGTGCGCGGTGCGGGAGTTGATTTTGTCCTGTAAAGTTGACACGAGACCTCCTTTTCCTCTTGTGAAGTGCCGCCTCAACAGGCGAGGGAAATTTTAGCATAATGAGGGCAGAAGGCAACAAGTGGTGAGATTCGTCCGAAGCCAAACTGTGCGGTGTCCCGCCTATCAACCCGACGGGGGACACCCAGGGCTTTCCAACGTTCTAACCTTTGACGGATGGACAAGAGGGAGCCCGGCGATTGAGCCGTTGCACTGGGTAGGCGAAGGCAGTGCCTTCGCCTACCCCTTTGACCGTAAGCGTAAGAATTTTGAAAAGCCCCAGGGGACACCGGAGGACAATCGTCGGACATTTGCTTGACACCGACGCATTTCTTTTGTATAATTCCGCTCGCTTCGGGCGACGTAGCTCAATGGCAGAGCAGGGGACTCATAAGCCCTTGGTTGTGGGTTCAAATCCCTCCGTCGCCACAAGCAACAAACCGCCTCGGTGAGTCCGAGGCGGTTCGTGTTTGCAGGGACGTTAGTCCTCCCCCAGGTCCAGATTCTCCGTCCGCGCCGGACGGCTTTGCTCCCAGGCCGGGCGTGGGGTGGTGTCCTCGATCCACACGTGCGTGCTGCTGCTGACCGTCGTGAACAGCGTCCCCGCACTCACCTCCACCTCGTAAGTCCCCGGCGGCGAGAGATTCCCGTCCCGGTCGCGCCCGTTCCACACCAACAAATGCTCCCCCTTCGCCCGTCGCTGGTGACGGAACACCGTCGCCACGTGCCGGTTCTCCGCGTCCCACACCTCCGCCGTCACCGTCGCCGGACGGGAGATCTCGAACGCCACCACCGCCGGCTCCAACATATCGCCGACGCCGGGGGTCAGCGTGGGGCGCGTCGCCCGCAGTTCCAGCGACAGCGGCCGCCGCCACAGCCCGCTGATGAGCCACAGCCCGACCACCCCAATCAGCCCCGCCCCGGTGACGGCCAACACCGTCCGCACCGCCGGCGGAATCCCCGCCTCCGACTGCGCCAACGCCGTCTCCCCGGTGGTGTACGTCACCTCCCGCACCACTACCTGCGTGTTGCCGGCCCGGTCCGTCGCCTCCACCCGGATGATGTTCTTCCCCGCGATCAAATCCACCAGCCCCTGGAAGCCACCCTGACTGTCCACCGTCAACTCCTGTCCGTTGAGCCTCACCGTCGCCTGTGGTTCCGTCTGCCCGACGACCAGCAGCGAGGGCTCACTGACCTTCATCCCATCCTGGACTGTCGTCAGCGAAAGCGCGGGCGGCTTCGTCCGCAGGAACACCCGCCGCTCGTCCACCGAGACGTTCCCGACGGCATCCACCGCCTCCACCCGCACGATGTTCTCACCCTCTTCCAGCACCACATCCTCGTTGAAGTTGCCCGCGGCGTCCACATCCGCCTCACGCCCGTTGACCAGCACCTTCACCCCCGGCTCCACCGTCCCCTGCACGCTCAACATCTGCTGATTGATCCACAGCCCGTCCGGTGGGTTGAGCACCGTCACTTTGGGCGGCTCCGTCAACAACGTCACCTCCCGCACCAGCGAGGCCTGATTCCCCGCCTCGTCTACCGCCGTCAACTCGATTCGGTTCACCCCCTCCTGCAACGTGTACCGCACGCTGAACGCCCCGTTCTCGTTCACCTCCAACGGCTGCGGCCAATCGTTGAGCCACACCGTCGCGTCCGGGTCCGTCACTCCCTCGATGACCAGTTCCCCCTCGTCCGCGCCGACCTCCGTATCCTCCGGCAGATTGGCCAATCGGATAATCGGCGGTTCGGTGTCAATGTCCACCTGCGCCGTCGCCGATGACTTCTGCACCGTCGCCTGCGCCGTCACCCGGACGAAATACGACCCGTCGGGCAGCGTGCGCCCCAGCCGGTCCAGCCCGTCCCAGACGACGGTATGCTGCCCGGCCGCCTGCTGCTCCGCGCCCAACAACGTCCGCACGACGGTATGATGCTCGTCCAGCACATCCACCGTCACCGTTGCCTCGGAGGAAAGGGAATACAACACCGGCACCGTGTCCAGGTTCCCGTCCCCGTTGGGGGAAATGGCGACGCGCTCCACGCTGATACTCACCTCCGGCGCCCGCACCCAATCCGCCGGAAACAGCATCACCAAGACCGCTCCCACCGCCCCCAGGGTCAAAATCGCCACCAGAGGGAGAATGTTGAACCGCCGCACCGGCGCCGACCGGCGACTGCTGGAATGGGTCAATTGCGTTTTCATTGCCAACCTCGTCAGCCCAAATCTATCATAATGATGTCTGCCTGCTCATCGTCACGAGGTCGAGACCCCGCCCAGGGTCGCAGAACAGCATCATCCTCGTCCCCTCCCCGCCCTTCATTGGGATTTGGATGAAGAGCAGACCCACCCTTCCGCCCACGCCAGGGCGACACTACCGGACGGGTCAGGTAGCGGGACACCCAATACACTCCCACCACGATGGCCGCGCTGAGCACACATTCTACCAGAAAACCCCGCAGAAAGGAAATCGAGAACCGCGCCCCCGTCGTCAGACCCAACGCCAGCGGGAAGAACACACTCCCGGCCCATTCCCCCGCCACCCCCAGCGCGAGACCGGCCAGCAGAGCCAGCGACAGGGCCAGGCCGACATAGCTGGCCAGGTGCAGC
>JALWUZ010000237.1 GCA_027079895.1 Anaerolineae bacterium | reverse complement strand
GTTGACCCGAATCTGACGCGGCACCAGAAAGCCCTGGGCGATCTGAATCTTGTCGTACTCGGTGTACCCGTCAATCTCGATCACTTCCAGCCGGTCGCGCAGGGCGGGCGGGATGGTGCTGAGGGTATTGGCGGTGCAGATGAAGAAGACCTGGCTCAGGTCGAAGTCCACGTCCAGGTAGTGGTCGCGGAAGGCGTGGTTCTGCTGCGGGTCAAGCACTTCCAACAACGCGCTGGCGGGGTCGCCGCGCCAGTCCGCGCCGACCTTGTCCACCTCGTCGAGCATGAAGACCGGGTTGCGGGTTCCGGCCCGGCGGATGGCCTGGATTATGCGGCCTGGCATCGCCCCGATGTAGGTGCGTCGGTGGCCGCGAATCTCCGCCTCATCCCGCACCCCGCCGAGGCTCATCCGGGTGAACTCACGCCCCAACGCGCGGGCGATGGAGCGGCCCAGGCTGGTTTTCCCCACCCCCGGCGGCCCGACGAAGCCCAGGATGGCCGCCGCGTGCTCCTCCTCTTCCTGCCCCTCGACGTCCCGCTCCAAGCGCAGTTTCCGCACCGCCAGGAACTCCAGAATGCGCTCCTTGACCTTGTCCAGGTCGTAGTGATCCTCGTCGAGCACCTGTTCGGCGTGGGCGATGTCCAGATTGTCCTCCGAAAGTGTGTTCCAGGGCAGGTCGGTCAGCCAGTCCAGGTAGGTTTTGATGACGCCGGCCTCGGCCGAGTGGGGGTTCATCTGGGAAAGGCGGTTCAGTTCCCGCTCCGCCTCCTTGCGGGCCTCCTCCGGCAGATCGGCCTCCTCCAGTTTCCGGCGGTAGTTCTCGACCTCCGACTCTGTCTCCTCCTCGCCCAGTTCCTTGCGGATGGCCTTCAGTTGTTGGCGCAGGAAGTACTCCCGCTGGGTCTTGTCCATCTCCGACTGGGCTTCCTGGCGGATCTGCTGGCTGAGTTCCAGTACCTCCAACTCGTGCTGGACGATTTTCAGCAGCGAGCGGATCTGCGTCGGGAGGTCTTCGCCGCCGAGAATCTCCTGGGCCTGCTCGACGGTGAGGCGGATGTTGGAGGCGACCAGGTAGAGCAGGAGTTTGGTGTCGCCGATTTGCTCCAACACGTCCACGATGCCGTCGGGCACGTTGGGGAAGAAGACGACCAGTCGCTGGGTGGCGGCCAGCAGTTCCCGTCGCAGGGCTTCCAACACGGTCTCGTCGTCGCCCGGCTCCTCCGGGAAGAGTTCGACCCGCGCCCGCAGATATGGCTCATCTCCCAACCACTCGGCGATGCGGATGCGGGCCAATCCGCGCACCAGGATTTGGTATCCCTCGTCGTTGCCCATGTGGAGCGCCCGCTCGATCTGCGCCAAAGTCCCGACCTGGTACACGTCGTCGGGGGTCGGTTCCTCGGTAGTCGGGTCGCGCAGGGCGAAGAGGGCGATCAGCCGCTCCCCCTCGATGGCGTCCCGCACCAGGTGTACCGAACGGGGTATGCCCACCGCCAACGGCAAGGCGGTGTGCGGCATGGCGACCACGTTCCGCAAAGGGAGCACCGCGATCTCTTCCAGCGCGTCCCCCCATTCGTCCTCCGGCTTATTTTTGCCTGGAATCAGCGATAGCAGCATATTCCATCCTCTCATCACCCCACAGACTCACGCCTCCATTATCTCATCTTTGGATTGGAATTTCACTTGAGAAACATTAGAATTGCATTAGAGCCCGCGCGATGCGGGCGGCGACGCGGGCGTTGTTGAGCAGGAGGGATTCGTTGGCCCGGCGAGCCCGTCCCGCGGTCAACTCGACCAGGCGGGCCAGGAGGAAAGGGGTCAGATGCTTGCCGCTCACTCCGGCCTGCTCCGCCTCGGCGACCGCCTGCGCTATGGCCGCCTCCGCCTCCTCCGCCGGAAGTTCGTCCGCCTCCGGCACCGGCACGGCGACCAGGATCGCCGTGCGCAGTCCCAACGCGGTGCGGGCCCGCGCCAGTTGGGCGACCTCCTCCGGCGTCTCGACGCGCACGTCGCACCGCAGGCCGGAGCGGCGGCTGTAGAACGCGGGGAACTCGTCGCTGCCGTACCCCACCACCGGCACGCCGTTGGTCTCCAACGTCTCCAGCGTGCGGGGCAGGTCGAGGATCGCTTTCGCCCCGGCGCAGACGACGACGATGGGGAGCGAGCCCAGCGCGGTCAGGTCGGCGGAGACATCCTCCGGGTGGCCGCGATGGACGCCGCCGATGCCGCCGGTGGCGAAGACCGGGAGGCCGGCCCGGTGGGCCAGGTGCATGGTCGCCGCGACGGTCGTCCCGCCGCTGCCTCCCTGGGCGAGCACGATGGGCAGGTCGCGCAGGCTGACTTTGCGGGCGGAGCGGTCGGCGGCCAGGCGGGCCAACTCCTCGTCGTCAAGCCCGATGCGCACCGCGCCGTCGAGGATGGCGATCGTGGCCGGTTCCGCCCCCTCCTCCCGGACGGCCTCCTGAATCCGGCGGGCGATGTGCAGGTTGTCCGGCGGCGCGAAGCCGTGGGTGATGAGGGCGGACTCCAGGGCGACCACCGGACGGGTAGGGTGAGTGGGATTAGCGGTCATTGGGTTGCTCCGATTGGTGGGATTACGCCAGCAGTTCCCGCGCCAGGCGGGCGTACACGCCGGCGGCGGCGAACACGTCGCTCAGGCGGACGTGCTCGTCGGCGGTGTGGGCTAGGTGGGGGTCGCCGGGCCCGAAGCCGATCGTGGGGATGCCGGCCTGTCCGGCGGTGTAGGTGCCCTCGGTCGAGAAGTCCAGCCGGGTGATGCGGGCGGGCCGCTTCAACTGCGCCCGCACCGCCCGTACCCCCTGGAGCACCAGCGGGTGATCCTCCGCCAGTACCCAGGCGGGGTAGAACTCCCGCATGTGGCAGGAGTAGCCGGTGTAAGCGGTGGCGCGGTACTCCGTCACCTCCACCGTAGCGCGGACTCCCTCGCGGGCGATGACCCGTTGGATCTCCGCCAGGGCCATCTTCTCGCTCTCCCCCAGCGTCAGCCGCCGGTCAATGATGACGGTGCAGCGGTCGGGGACCGCGTTCCGGCTGCCGGCGCTGGAACTGATGTCGGTCACGGTCAGCGTGCCGGGGCCGAGGAAATCGTCGTGCCCCAACTGCTCCGCCAGCAGTTCCAGCCCGAAGACGAGGCGGGAGGCGGTGTAGATGGCGTTCTCGCCCAGGTGGGGGGTGGCGGCGTGCGCCGACCGTCCGTAGGCGGTGAGGCGCATTTCGAGCCGTCCGCGCTGTCCGCGCCCGATGTTCAGGCCGGTCGGCTCGCCCAGGATGACCCAGGCGGGCCGAATGCCCTCCTCTTCGATGAGGACTTTGGAGCCCAGGCCCTCGCACGGCTCTTCCTGGACGACGCAGGCGACGACCAGGTCGCCTTTCAGGGGGAGGGCGGCGTCGCGCAGGAGTTTCGCGCCGTAGATCATCGCTGCCAGGCCGCCCTTCATATCGCACGCGCCCAGGCCGTAGAGCAGACCATCCTCCACGACCGCGCCGAAGGGGTCGTAGTGCCAGGCGGCGGGGTCGCTGACCTGAACCGTGTCCATGTGGCCGCTGAACATCAGTACCGGGCCGTGGCCGGGCCCGATGCGCCCGATGACGTTGCCGATGCGGTCGCTGCGCACCTCGTCGAACCCCAGACGCTCCATCTCCGCGCCGACCCGTTCCGCCACCGCCCCCTCCTGGGTCGAGGGGCTGGGAGTGCGCACCAGGTCGCGCAGGAAGGCGACCAGGTCGGTTTCCTCTTGCAGGCTTAGCCGGAAGGTGCTCATAGGGGGATTGTAGGCTGAAATCGCCCATTCGTCAAGCAGGGGATAGGGCTTTTCAAAGTTCTTGCGCTTACGGGTCAAAGGGGTAGGCGATGGCAGTGCCATCGCCTACCCAGAGCCCTCCAATAGCGAATGCAACGGCTCAGTCGCCGGGCGCCCCTTGTCCATCTGTCAAAGGTTAGGACATTGAAAAGCCGAGTAGAGAGGTTCTCGGAGTCCGCCCCAGGGAACATGCGGCTGCCGTTCGTGCTTCCGGGGAGATTCTGTGTGAACAGCCCGGCCGGGTGTCTGGCAGCAGCATAGCGTCCACCGGCTTCTGGGTGGAACTCGAGAGGTTGTGGCAATGACAAAAAGAGGGGACTGAACAGCAGGGGAAGAGACCGCTTCTCCGTCAACGATGTGCTTTCGGCTCGTCATCACTGGGCGCGGGTCTCGAAGGACGCGATCCTCTCTCGCACCTGCTCCAACGCACGGTAGTACAGATCTCGTTCTTCCTGCGGCAACTTGGAGAAGTCAACCCGTTCGGGCAAACCGCGTAATTCTTTCCGTGCTTCCTCTATCTCCTCTGGCCTGGTTGCCAATGTGGCCTCCGCCAGCGACTTGTAGACGACTCGGTGAACCTCCTCGACGGCACGCTCCAACTGGGCCTCTTTGATTCTTTCCCGCAATGCATCGGCCTGTGATTTCAGGCGTGGGAGTTCCTCCAATCCACTCAGTTTCTGTAACTCCTGTTCCGCCTCCTCCAGTTGCCCGTTCACGAAGTAGTCCTGGGCGCGTTCCAGGTGGGGGCGGTTGTTCTCGTAGATCTCCCGCAGTTGCTCCACTTTGCCCAGCAACTCCGCTTCCTGCGTGCGGAGGGCCTCGATCGGTGGGAACTCCAGCACATCCGGGATCTCCTCCTCGACACGCCGGTAGAATTCCTCGCGGATGCTCGTCAGGTTGTCGGCGGCCGTCTCCACCTCCCCCTGTTCCAGGGCTTCCTGAGCGCGTTCCAGACGTTTGCCGATGGAGCGCTCTAGGCGGCTGATGATTTTTCCCCGTAAGTCGGCCAATTGCTCGATCGCTTCGTCGTCCGTCGGCCTCGATTTCAGGTACGCTTCCGCCGCCTTGTAGGCCTCGACCAGGTTCCCCAGTTGCACCTCCGAGGCCACCACCCCGCGCAGGGCGACATCGCGGGCGGTCTGTATCCAATTCTCTACCAAGCGGGCGGTTCTGGCAGACAACCAATCCTTCCCCAACTGGCCTATGGCCGCGCTCTTTTGCCGCGCCTCTTGCCATACCGCGTCGTCGGCGAACGCCAGTTCTTGTTCCTGCCGGAGCAGGTCGCCCAGTATCTCTCGAGCCTGGTCGCTCAAGCCGTAGTCCGGGTTCAGGAGCATTTCCAGCCCTTTGCGCAGGGCATCGCGGGCCTCGACCGGGCTGCCGGTACTCTGTTTGCTGACGAAGTCGTTCTCGATCGAACGCAGTTGCTCCTCCAACTTCATCCGGCGGCGCAATGCGGTGTACTGTTCCTCAACATCAGGGTGGTCTGGGGCCAGTTCGCGGGCTCGTCTCAGCAGGTCGAGGGCCTCCGTCAGTTCGCCGGCCCCTTGAGCCTCGTCGGCCTGGCGTATCAGCCGCTCTACTTCCGCCTTGGCCTTCTCCTCCAGGTCTTCCATTAGGGTTTGCAGGGTCTGATCCTCCGGCCACTTGGCGCGGGCCTCACGGATGATCAGCAGCCCGTCGGCGGGCGGCTTGCTGTAGGCCTCTCTGACGGCCTGGGCTCGCCGCTGCAAGTCCTCTGCCTCCTCCCGCAACCCGCGCAACGAGTCCGGCAGGATGCCGCTGGCTTGCAACACGTCCTCTTCGATTTCCCCGATGATCGAGAGAGCCTGCTCCACCGTCTCCACCGGGCGGGAGAACTCGCGGCTCTCCGCGACCGTTTCGTAAGCCTGGCGGGCTTCCTGCAGCCTATCCCGGACCTTGGGCTCGGTTTCTTTCAGCCCATGGACAAGCCCCTGCCATTCATCCAACATCCGGTGGGCGTCGGACGGAGCCGATTCCCCCAGGCTTTCGAGCCCTTTTTTCAACGCCGCCACCGCCTCTCGCCAGCGGCCGGCCCGCTGATGTTCCCGCGCCAAGTCGCGCTGGCTTTCGTACATCGCCCAGCGTTTGCGGTGAGCGGCCAATTCGTCCAGGAGGTTCTGTAGTTCGCGGTGCAAGTCTTCGTAGGGGCGGGCGCGGCGGCCCAATTTTTCCAGGCGTCTTTCCATGGCATCGAAATCAGATGATTTGGTCTCCAATCGCCGGAGCAGGTCCTTCAACTCCTCGCGTTCTAACTCGCTGACAATGACCGGGGCGTCGTCCATCCGGCGCAACTCCAATTTGGCATCCGGGCTCCCGGTGAGTTTCACGGCCCAGTTGAAGTAGTCCGCCGCCTCTTTGTCACGACCGCGCTCGCGGGCGGCCCGTCCGGCTTGTAGCAAGGCCCGTTCTAGCGACTCCCGCGCCTCCGGCCCATCGGGCCACCGGTCGTAGGCGGCCTGGTAGGCCTTCACAGCTGTGGCCGGGTTTTTCGCCCGCCGCCCTCGTTCCATATCTTTCTGGAATGCCTCTATCTCCGCCTCGGCGCGGTTGAGCCCCTCTTTGGCCTGGTTTCGGTGTCTTTCCAGCAGTGCGTTGAGGGTCAGCCGGAATTGCTCGGCGGCCTCGGCCAGTTTGCGGTTTTCCAGGAGTCTCTTCCCGTCCCGGAGTTGTCGTTCCTCTTCCTGGATGCGGTCGAGTTCCCGCTGCAACGTCTCCCGCATGTGCTCCACCATAGCCCCGACGGTAACGTATTCCCACCCCTCCTGTCGGGCCTGTTCCAGCCTCCTGGTGGCCGAGTCCAACGCTGTCAATGCGGCCTGGCGGTCCCCTTTCTTCCAGGCCTGCTTGGCCTGCTCCTCATCGGTGGCGATACGGGCGAGGTCGAAGGCCTCATCCCGCAGCCGCCGGGCGTCTCGGTGGTTCTCGTACAGTTCCAGGGTTTTCTCGAAGGCCCGTCGGGCCTCCTCGAAGTGTCTGCGGGCGGCCCTGAAGTCACCCTGTTCGTTGGCCTGGCGTCCGGCGTCCAGTTCGTGACGCCCGTAGTCCATCGTGACCCACAGCCACAGGTCGTGCCAGATGGGGCTTTCGGGAAAGTCCTTCCGTAGAGCGTCCAGTTCGGCGAAGGCATCCCCCCAGCGGCCCTCGCGGTAGAGTTTCTGGACGTTATCGCGGCGTGGTCGGGTGATCGCCAGCATATTCTGGGCCTGGTCGGCCAATCTCTGGGCCGCCTTGTAATGGCTGGAATCCGGGGGGATGTTCTTCACCAGCCTGAGGCACTCCTCCGGATTTTGCTCCGCGAGGGACTGCCAGGCCCGCTGGACTAACTCATTCTGGGCATGGTCTGCCAATTTCTGCGCTGTCTCGTAATGGCTGGAATCCGGGGGGATGTTCTTCACCAGCCTGAGGCACTCCTCCGGATTTTGCTCCGCGAGGGACCGCCGGGCTCGTTGGATTAACTCCGTGTCCCCCATCTGTGTCGCGGCGCTGTGGTGAGCATCCAGCAGCCGGGCCCGCATATCATCATAGTGCTTGCCGTCGGGCATTTCTGCCAGCAGGCGGCTCAGTTTTTGGAGGGCGGCGGCCGGGTTATCGGTGTCCAGGTCACGCTTGGCCTGACGCAGGGTTTCCAAAACGCGCTCCTCCCACGCCAGCAGGTCGCGGGTCTGGTCGCGTTTCCGCTCCAACTGGCGGTGGTATTTCAGAATCTTGTTCCCCCCTAAGTTGAGGGCGTCAGTGTAGGCGTTGATCGCTTCCACGAATTTGCCGTCTGCCAAGGACTTATCGCCATCCCGTATTTTGTCTAGTAACAAATTCACTGGAAGGAGAAATTCAGCAATCCTTTTATACACCCGCGCTAGCGGGTTGGCATATGTGGTCTCTGGCTCGCGGGCCGCTACTTCTTCCTCATATGCGTAACGGGGAATGTACGGAATGACGTATGACAAATCCCGCCAAACCTCTCGTGGGGCAATCATCAGTGAGAGAGAATCAAATCTTTTAATGAATTTCTCCTTAAACTTCTCCACTCTGTCAGATTCAGCCTGCTCCATCCTCGTAGGAATCACAGCGACTTGCAGCGGTCGTTTCGGGCGCACCTCCTGTATCTCCCGCGAGAGGAATCGCTGTGCCATTTGGTAAGTGCCTTCCAGATTCTGCTCGTTAGGGGCACAGAACATGACCACCACATCGGCCAGTTGATAGGTACAGATACCTGAGATCTCGGTCACGCCGGTACGGCTGTCTATCAGCACTATGTCGGCCATCTCCTCGAAACGGCGGCGCAGCCACTCGATGTATTGCTCTCCGGCCCAGTTGTCGTAGAAATCTATCCAGTCGAAAGCCAACACGTCGGAGGCATACTTGCGAAAGTTGTTTGGGTCACGGCGTCCGGCGGTCAGCAACCACAGGGGCTCCTTTCCCCGCTCGCGCTTTGGGTCAACGTCCACGGCGAATTCCCAGGGTTTGTCAAATGGCCATTCCGCCTCGTTATCCGAGAACTCCAATTCCTCGCCGGCCATCTTCTCCTTATAGTCCAGAATCAGGTCCATAACTCCGGGCTGGTCTCTGAGTGAGACGCCGGGGACAGTGAAGAAGCGGTCCAACCCAGGAGCCTCCAGATCCCAGTCCACCATCAGTACCTTCACCCCCCCCTGGTGGTAGATTTCGGCGATGTTCGCCAAAGCCATCGTGCGGCCTACGCCGCCTTTGTAGGAGTAAAAAGTGTAAATCATCTCCGTTGCCCCTTTACCTGCCCCTTTACCGCCGCATCAGTCCCCATGGGGTCATAGGACATTGCTTTTCCGAAATTATCCACACTATTTTTATTCGGTCCCTCCCCTGTTATCTGGTCAGCAATCGGAGGTAACACTAGTTGAAGCCAATGAATCAGCGAATGAATGTTGCTGATCCCTAGAACGTACTTGGTTTCCTGGAAATTGTTGAATTTCTTAGCCATCGATTTCAACTTTCCTCTCACATGCTCCTGAATCTTCTCAGTGACAGGCATTGCGTCGGTGTTGAAAGGTGACAATATGACTATTGCGACTTCTCTCAAAACATCAGACTCTTTCAACGTTTCCTTAACTGTCGGATGGAACAGGGAAATGGCATCAATCACAACAACGCCAGGATGGCATTTGTCCCAAGTATCAGGGTCTTCCTCGAAGAATTCTCGAGAGTAAAACTCTATTTCCTTGATTGGGCTTGCTACCCACTGAAAAACTTCGGTGACGACTTCTTTTATAGAGCGTCCATCACCGCAACAATGTGGACGCCAGTCATCGCGTTCTTCTCCGTACTGCTCAATCCAATCAGCGACCCCTTGTTCTCTCAGTCGGCTCTCGAACTCCTCAAATCGCTTACGCTCTTGTTCGTCCGAGAAGCAACTCCCGTTCTTCAATTCCTCCGCCTCTTGGCGGGTCATAGCGGCGATGACAAAAGGCAATTCTCCTGGAGTCACATCCGGCCACGAGATGTCCGGGCGTAATTCTTTGCCAACTTGTACAAGTTCAGGCAACCGTCCCTGCCTTTCTAGAGATTTAATCAATTCCCTGGCTTTGCTGGCCTTGCCTCCGCCACTCAGGTTATCATAGTCTACACCTAGACGGAAAACGAGAGTCTTCAATTCCTCGCCGTCAAATTTCTCATCAAGTATCTCATGTATAATAATCCGTTGTTGCCTCGGGAGCATCACTTGTTTTCCTCATCAAGATATCGAAACGCAGTGACGGGGTAGTAACACCCACACTTCAGACTACTGGATGGGTCTCTCTATCGTGCGCAATGCATCGTCGTTTTTCGAGACGATGTATGCTGCCACACCGTCTTTGCGGGCAAAGTATACCATATCCCCCACAACTTGTTAAGAGCCTGTTCCTGCCACCGACACCGCCTCCGCGTCATTGCCGACCGAGCACCGGCGACGTCAATCGAATCAGAGGGAGATAGAGCCGCCTCCCTGTGACAAGAGCAGATAGAGCGGTTGCGCGTCGCGCAACTCAATCGAACAGAGGAAAATACAGAACCGCCCCCCTGCAAACAGGGGGCGGCCTGCGTTCACCTCATCCCTTCGGCGCAACTAGAAACCCCTCAACACCAGCGGCAGGTAGAGGGGGCGCGTTGACTCGCCCTTCCCACGGCCCGCCAACCTTTCCCGTTTAACTCTCTCTCTATGAACCAGGGGTTTGCTTCGATCCCCCATTATCTCTTGGCTTGACACGATTCACGCCCGCACGTTGGGAGGCAAGTGTGCCGGAGTGATTTGACATTGCTCCGCCCGCATGGTATAATTAGTTTGTCTAACTAACTTTAGGAGTACGACATGTCAGACGAACCCCTGCCGGCCGAGGAGCGACTTCTGCGGCTTTTGGAACGGATGCGCGCGCTGGGGCCGGCGTCGCCGCCGCCCGATGACGCCGACACGCCGGTGACGCCGGCGCAGTTGGTGTTGCTGGATTGGATCGCCGCCTCGCCCGGATGCCGGATCCAGGAGGTGGCCGCCGGTCTGGGGCTGACCCCACCCACCGTCAGCGTGGGGGTGCGCCGGCTGGAAGAGGCCGGTCTGCTGGAGCGACGCCCCAATCCGCGCGACCGCCGTTCCCAGCGGCTGTTCCTCACCGCTCGCGGCGCGTCGCTGCACCAGCGGGCGCGGGAATTCCGGTGGTGTAAGGCGCGTCGGCTGCTGGCGGGCTTGAGTCCCCAGGAGCAGGAGACGTTGCTCTCGCTGTGGGAACGCGCCCTGGATGGGGCCGCTCAAAATCAGGAGGTGGAGGTATGCGGATAATCAAAGCGTTGGAGGCGGCCGAGTCCCCCAATCCGCACGGCGTCAGTGCGCGGGGACTGTACGGCTCGGAGCACGTCCAGGTGGTGATGGTGACGTTGCAGCCTGGCGAGTCGCTCAAGTTGCACATCACTCCGGTGGATGTGTTCTTCTACGTGTTGGAGGGGGAGGGCGTGGTGGAGATCGGCGATGAACGGGCGACAGTCTCCCGTGATATGCTCATCGTCAGCCCGGCCCGAATCCCCCACCGCCTGTGGAACGAGGGGGAGGAGGTGTTCCGCTTCCTGGTGGTCAAGACCCCCCGTCCCACTCAAGAGACCAAGATTTTGTGAGGTGATTATGTCCACTCCAGCAACACTCAACCCTTTGCTTCTTTCCAAGTTCGCTCTGTGGATAGCGGTGGTAACGCTCGCCGCTGTGCTGCTGGCCAAGAGGCGGGTCACGTCCCGGGTGCGGGTCGCCTTCCTGGTCGGCGGTGTGCTGATTTTCGGCCTGCTCTACGGCCTGTTGCTCGCCAGAGGCACCAACCCTAACCCCGTGCTCTCGGTGCGCAACCTGCTGGCCGCGCTGCTGGTCAAGCACCGCCTGGTCGCCCCGGTCGCCGCGATGCTGATCGTCCTGCTGCTGATGGTGTTCGTCTCCAACAAGTCCATCTGCGGTTGGGGCTGCCAGTTGGGGCTGTTCCAGGACTTGCTCTACCGCGTGCCGCTGCCCAAGTGGAAGCCGCCTTTCTGGCTTTCCAACGGCGTGCGTTTCGTCGCCTTCATCGCTCTGGTCGCCGGGCTGGGGATGGCGGGCGTGGATTGGGTCAAAGGCGTTGACCCGTTCCAACTCTTCGCGTTCAAGTTCACCGTAGGCATCGCGCTCTTCTCGGCGGCGGTGGTCATCGCCAGTCTGTTCATCTACCGGCCCTGGTGCCAGTTTCTGTGCCCCTTCGGGCTGGTGGGCTGGCTGGTGGAGCAGGTGAGCCTGCTGCGACCGCGGATTAACCGGGAGGCATGCAAGGGGTGCAAACTATGTGTCAAAGCCTGCCCCACAAACGCAATGGCCGACTTTTACGATGGCAAGAAAATCCACGCCGACTGCTTCGCCTGCGGGGCCTGCATCGAGGCCTGTCCCGTGAAGGACGCTCTGGGCTGGAGGCTCAAGTGACATGGACGCCCTGGCCCGCTACCTCTCGATTCTGCTCGATAGTTCCGTCCTGGCCGTGCCGGTCTTCCTCGGCGTGGCGTGGGCCGCGACCGGCCACTTCTGGGCCGCGCTCGGCTGGGCCGCGCTGGCGCTCCTCTTCGCCGACGGCGTCCCGTTGACTTATCTCTACCTGGGGCTGCGCCGGGGCTGGGTCAGCGGGTTCGACATGCCGCGCCGTCAGGAACGCGCTCCCTTCATCGCCGTCAACCTGACCGGCAACCTGATTGGCTACTGGCTGCTGCGCTCCCTCGGCGCACCGGACACGCTGGCCGCGCTGCTACTGGTCTACGTGGGGATGGGGGCCGTGATGTTCACCATCTCCCTGTTCTGGAAGATCAGTCTGCACGCCGGCGGCGTGGGCGGGTTCGCCGCCGCGTTGACCTGGCTCTTCGGCCCGGCCTGGGCGCTGACTTTTCTGGCCGTGCCGCTGGTCGGCTGGGCGCGGGTACACCGCCGCCGTCACACCTGGGCGCAGGTGGTCGTCGGAGGGGTAGTGGGCACGGCGGTGACGACGTTGATCCTGGCGCTGGCTCTCTAACGGGCCGGTTCCCATTGCGGAGGATGATATGGACATTCAGGTGCAGGGCCTGACCAAGTACTACGGCAATTTCCTGGCCGTGGACCACATCAGTTTCGAGGTTCATCAGGGGGAGATTTTCGGCTTCCTGGGGCCCAACGGCGCGGGCAAGACGACCACGCAGCGCATGCTGACCACGTTGTTGAAGCCGACCGAGGGACGCATCATCATCAACGGCCACGACCTGGCCCGCGACTCCTATCCGGTCAAGCGGCGGATGGGACTGGTGCCGGAGGAATCCAACATCTACACCGAACTGACCGCCTGGGACAATCTGATGTTCACCGGCCGCCTGTACCGTGTGCCGCGCGGCGAGCGCGAACGGCGGGCCACGGAGTTGTTGCGGATGTTCGGCCTGTGGGAGAAGCGCGGCATCAAGACGGTCAACTTCTCGCGCGGCATGCGTCGCCGCTTGAGCATCGCGATGGCGATCATCCACAAACCCGCGCTCCTCTTCCTGGACGAACCGACGCCGGGGCTGGACGCCCAATCCACCCGCGCCATCCGCCACCTAATCCGTCAACTGAACGAGGAAGGGACGACGGTCTTCCTGACCACGCACCAGATCGAGGAGGCCAATCAACTCTGCGACCGGGTCGCCATCATCAATCACGGCCAGATCGCGGCGATTGATACCCCGGAACGGCTGAAGCGGGCGTTCCGGCGGGTGCAGTCGGTGGAGGTCGCCCTGGAGCCGGACGGGACGGCGCACGGCCCGGCGTTGAGCGCGTTGCCGGGGGTCACTACCGCGGTCAAGATGGGGGACAAGTGGCGGCTGTACACCGAGGATCCCTCCGCGCTGTTGCCGTTGGTGGTCGGGTATGCCCAGGAGCACGGGCTGCGGCTCGTCAGCCTGAACACGCTGGGGCCGAGCCTGGAGGATGTCTTCCTGGAGATCACCGGTCAGCAGGTGGGCACGGTGCGCGGAGAGGAGAAGCCGCGCAAGCAGCGCGGCAGGAGGATGAGGCGATGAAAAGCATCTGGTGGAGACGGTTGGGCGACGAGGCCGCCCAGGCCTGGAACGTGACGCTCAAGGATATGCGGGTCTACTACCTCCGGCCGGGGATGATTATGTTCGGCTTCCTGATGCCGTTTTTCATGTTCTTCTCCTTCTCGGTGCGGCGGGAGATGGCGGCGGCGCAGGGGGTAGCCCGTCTGCTCGCGCTGACGACTTTCTTCACCGCCGCAGCCGCCGGGCCGTTCATCATCCCGCTGGAGCGACGGCTGGGCACTTACGACCGCCTGCTGGCCGCGCCGATGTCGCTCCTGACCCTGCTCCTGGGCAAGACGGCGGTAGGGGCCCTGTTCGCCATCGGGGTGTCGCTCTTCGCGCTGCTGGTCGGCGTAACGGTCTTTGGGGTGAGTATCGCCCGGCCGGTGCTGCTGGCCGCCGGCCTCGTCCTGGGGTCGTTCTCCTTCTCCGCGCTGGGGCTGATTTTCGGCTCCATCCCCGTCCGCAATCCCGGCGACGTGCAGATGCCCAGCACGCTGCTCCGCTGGGGGCTGCTGTTCATCAGCGGCGTCTTCATCCCGCTGGCGGAGATGTCACCGGCGGCGCGGGCGGTGGCCTATCTCTCGCCGCTGACCTACGCCCAGGATTTGATGAATCACGCCGTGCTGGGGATGGGGTTGCTCGACCACTGGCTCGATGTGGCCGTGCTGCTGGTGAGCGGCGTCCTGTTCCTGATACCGTCCGTCCTCCTGCACCAGCGCGGACGGGAGTTGGGGTACTGACCACGTCGCCCCATCCCACCATTCCACACGCTCTCTACATCCTCCCTTCATCCAATCTTCACACCCCTGCGGTATACTACAGGCACAATAACACAGGAGGTGTGAAAAATGTTGAAACGCAAAGGACTGTACACAGTGTTGGGGTTGGCCGGCGTGCTGACCCTCCTGCTGGGAGCCGTAGGCGCGGCTTACGCCCAGGGGCCGCAACCGCCGGTGGGCGACTATCCCCTCCACGGCTACGGCACTGCCGACCACGTCGGCGCGATGGGACACGGCTGGGGCTGGGGACGGCACGGCTTCTCCCTGGTGGACGCCGTCGCCGAGGCCACCGGCTTGACCGAGGATGAGGTCATCGCTGCCCTTCAGGAGGGCCAGACCTTCGCCGAGATCGCCGCAGCGCAAGGCGTGGACTCCCAGGCCATCGTGGACGCTCTCCTGGCCGACCGTCAGGCCGTCCTGGAGCAGGCCGTGGCCGATGGCCGAATCACCCAGGAACAGATGGACTGGATGCTGGACGAGATGGGCGAACATCTCTCCGAGCACCTGACCCAGTCGTGGACTCCCTACCAGCACTTCGGCGCCGGTCGGATGGGGCACGGCGGGTTCGGGCGCGGCCCCCGGATGGGGACCGGATTCTTCGCCCCGCGACAGTAGCGAACAGCGTTCACCGAGCAGGGACGGCGCAGGTCGTCGTCCCTGCTTCCCTATTTCCCCCATCGCGGGTATACTTGGCACAGAGGAGGGGCGATGGCGCAAACGATCCTGGTCGTGGACGATGAGCCCGAAATCGTGCGGCTGGTGCGGGCCTACCTGGAGAACGCCGGCTTCCGCGTCGTGACCGCTTCCGACGGCGAACAGGCCCTCTACGTCGCCCGCCACGAGAAGCCGGACCTGGTGGTGTTGGACATCCTGATGCCCCGTATGGACGGGCTGGAGTTCACCCGCCGCATTCGGAGCGAGCAAGACGTGCCCATCATCATGCTCACCGCCCGCGCCGACGAGACCGACCGCATCGTGGGGCTGGAACTGGGCGCCGACGATTACGTCACCAAGCCGTTCAGCCCCAAAGAGGTCGTCGCCCGCGTGCGGGCCGTTCTGCGCCGGGCCCGTCCCCGTCCGGCCCCCTCTCCGGTGCTCCGGGTCGGCCCCATCGCGCTGGACCGGGACACGCACACGGTGACGTTCGCCGACCGCCCTATCTCCCTGACCCCCACCGAGTTCTCCATCCTGGAGACGCTGATGCTCACGCCGGGGCGGGTCTTCAGCCGGGCCGAACTGTTGGAGGCGGCGCAGGGGGTGGCCTTCGAGGCTTACGAGCGGACGGTGGACGTCCATATCAAGAACCTGCGCCGCAAACTGGAGCCGACCCCCGCCCGTCCGCGCTACATCCTCACCGTGCGCGGGGTGGGCTATCGCCTGAACCCGGAGGCCGAGCGTGCGTAGTCTCTTCTGGAAGGGGATGCTGGCATTCCTGGCGGTCATCCTGGTGGCTGTGGGGACGGTCTCGCTGCTGACCAGCCGGATTACCGAGACCGAGTTCCGCCGCTACGCCATCATGCACGGGGGGATGGGGCAGCACTGGGCGACCGTTTTGGCGTCCTACTACGCCGCGCACGGCTCGTGGGAAGGGGTGCAAAACGCGCTCCCCCCCGGTCGCGGGAGAGGAGCGGGGGGCATGATGGGCATGGCGGGATTCCACTTCCAGGTGGCCGACGCCGAAGGGCGGGTCGTGGGCGACACCGATGCCCCTCCCGACGGCACCGTCTCCCAGAGCGACCTGGCCGCTGCCATACCCATCGAGGTCGAGGGTCAGGTCGTGGGCTACCTGCTGACCACCTCTTCCAGTTGGAAGAACACCCCGTTGGACGCCGGCCAGGCCCAATTCCTGAGCCGCGTCCGCTCCGCGCTCTGGACGGCGGCATTGGCGGCGACGGCCGTCGCCCTGGTCATCGGCGGGCTGCTGTTCCGCTCCATCGTCGCCCCGCTGCGACACCTCACCGCCGCCAGCCGGGCCATCGCCGCGGGCGACCTCTCCGTCCGGGCTCCGGTGCAGGGTGGGGATGAGGTCGCCCAACTGGCCGACGCCTTCAATCAGATGGCGGAGAGCCTGGCCCGCGCCGAACAGGCGCGGCGCAATCAGACCGCCGACGTAGCCCACGAGTTGCGCACCCCCCTCACCGTCATCCAGGGCACGCTGGAGGCGATGCTGGACGGGGTTTACCCCGCCGACCGGGACAACTTGCAAGCGGCGTTGGCCCAGACCCGCACCCTCTCCCGCCTGGTGGAGGATTTGCGGTTGCTGGCCCTGGCCGACGCCGGACGGCTGAGCCTCCACACCGCCCCGCTCGACCTGGACTCGTTCCTGCGCGAGACGGTGGAGGCCCATCAGACCCAGGCCCAGGAGCGGGACGTGAGCCTGGCGTTGGAGATTCCCGCCCCTCTCCCCCCTGTGGAGGCCGACCGCGACCGTCTCGCCCAGGTGCTGGGCAACCTGCTGAACAACGCGCTCCGGTACGTGCCGTCGGGGGGACACGTCACCATCCGGGCCAGAGGCACAGAGGAGGAAGTGGCCGTGTCGGTGAGCGACGACGGCCCCGGCATACCGCCCGCAGACCTGCCCCACCTGTTCGAGCGGTTCTGGCGCGGCGACCGGGCGCGGCGTCAGGCCACCGGCGGCAGCGGCCTGGGACTGACCATCGCCCGCAGCCTGGTCGAGGCGCACGGCGGGCGACTGTGGGTCGAGAGCGCGGCGGGAAAAGGGGCCGTGTTCACGTTCACGCTCCCCGTCGGGCAGCGTGCCGACTGACGCCCTGTCATCCCTCCGCCCGCAGCCGCAGCCCCAGGCCGGAGTGCCGCTCCCGCACTTTGGCGTTGTGAACCGCAATGCCGATCGCCCGGCGCGTCCCTACCAGCACCACCAGCCTTTGCGCCCGCGTGATGGCCGTGTAGAACAGATTGCGCTGCAACATCAGGTAGTGCTGGGTCAGCAGCGGCATCACCACCGCCGGGTACTCCGAGCCCTGGGATTTGTGGACCGAGATGGCGAAGGCGTGCGCCAACTCATCGCTCTCCGCCCAGTCGTAGACCACCGGGCGACCGTCAATGCGCACCGTCAGCGTCTGCTCCACCCCGTCCAGCGCGACCACCCGCCCGATGTCCCCGTTGTACACCTCGCGGACGTAGTCGTTGCGCGTCTGCATCACCTTGTCCCCCACCCGGAAAATCCGCCCGCCCAGCCTGCGCTCCGGCTTGCGCGGCGACGGCGGATTGAGGGCCTCCTGGAGCAGTTGGTTGAGATTGGCGACGCCGCACGCGCCGCGATACATCGGCGCCAACACCTGCACCTCGTCCACCGCATCCAGGCCGAACTTGCGGGGAATCCGCCGCTTCACGATGTCCACCAGGAGGTCGGCGGCCTGCCGGGGGTCCTCCTGCGAAAAGAAGTAGAAATCGTCGAACCGGTTGAGAATCGGCATCTGCCCCCGATTGACCCGATGGGCGTTGACGACGATCCCGCTGTTCTGCGCCTGGCGGAAGATGGTCGTGAGCCGCACGACGGCGGCCCGCCCGGAGGCGATCAGGTCGCGCAGCACGTCGCCCGCGCCGACGGAGGGGAGTTGGTCCACGTCGCCGACGAACAGGACGTGGGCCTCCGGCTTGACCGCTTTGAGCAGGTGATTGGTCAGCAGGAGGTCGAGCATCGAGGCCTCGTCCACGATGAGGAAATCCACCTCCAGCGGGTGCGCGGCGTTGCGGCGGAAGCCGTCCTGGGGGGAGTACTCCAGCAGACGGTGGACGGTCTTGGCCTCCCGGCCGGTCGCCTCGGAGAGCCGCTTGGCCGCCCGACCGGTGGGGGCGCAGAGGGCGTACCGGCAATCGAGCAACTCCAACGCGCCGATGATGGTGCGGGTAGTGACGGTCTTGCCGGTGCCGGGGCCGCCGGTGAGCACCGTCACCTTGTGGGTGATGGCGGTCTGCACCGCCCCCCGCTGTTCGGGGGAAAGTTCGATGGCGGTCTCCTGCGACAGACGGGCGAGCAAGCGGCTCACGTCCGCCGCCCGGAGGCCGCCCAGTCGGGAGGCGCGGTGGGAGACCAGTTCCGCCACCCGCTTGGTGACGCCGATCTCGCCGTAGTAGAACGGGGCCAGGTAGACCGCCCGCTCCTCCCGCAGAGGAGCCCCGTCCGGCGACGGGGGCGGATAGGTGAAAGTCTCGCGGCGCACCGTCTCGTCGGCGTCCAGGGCGGCGAGCGCGTCTCTCACCAGGGCCGGGGGGACGTCGAGCAGGCGGGCGGCCTCGGCGACCAACTCCTCCTCCGGCGTGTAGACGTGTCCCTCGTCGGCCTTCTGGCTCAGGACGTAGGCGACCCCGGCCTGCACCCGCGCGGGGGAGTCGGTCGGCAGTCCCAGGTGGCGGGCGATCTTGTCGGCGGTCTTGAACCCGACCCCCCAGATGTCGCGGGCCAGCCGATAGGGGTCTTCCTGCACCACGCGCAGGGCGTCGTCGCCGTAGGTCTTGTAGATTTTGACCGCCAGCCCGGTCGTCACGCCGTGGCTTTGGAGGAACATCATCACGGCGCGGATGTGCTTCTGCTCCTCCCAGGCCTGGGCGACGGCGGCCGCCCGCTTCGGCCCGACCCCCAGGGCCTCCCGCAGACGGTGGGGCTCCTCGTCCAGGATGCGCAGCGTGTCCGCCCCGAACTGCTGGACGATGCGGGCCGCGATGACGGGCCCGACCCCCTTGACGAGCCCCGACCCCAGGTACTTCTTGATGCCCTCGACCGTCGCCGGGAGCACCTGCTCGCACCGCTCCGCCTTGAACTGGCGGCCGTACTGGGGATGCACCGTCCAGGAGCCTTCCAGTCGCAGGCTCTCGCCCGGCTGCACTTCCGGCAGGTTGCCGACGACGGTTATGAGCCCCGGCTGCCCGGTGACGCTGAGGCGGAGGACGGAGTAGCCGGTCTCCTCGTTGTAGTAGGTGACGCGCTCGACGATGCCTTGTAGCCGGTCGCTCATCACGGCCCTTCCCCGCCTGTGACGCCCAGGACGGCCTGCCCCTCCGGGCCCAGTACCCACTGGGCGAACGCGCGGCTCTCGCCGGTCGGCTCGGCGACGGTCGCCAGGTAGAGCGGGTGGACGATGGGATACGTCCCGTCGGCGAAGGCGGCGGCGGTGGGCCGGACGCCCTCCACCGGCAGGACGCGCACTCCGTCCACGGCGGCCCGGTCGAGCCACAGCGCGGAGAGGTAGCCGATGGTGGCCGGGGTGTGGGACACGTACTCCGCCAGCGCACCGTTAGAGGACGCTACCACGCTGTTGGGGGTGACGGGGTGATACCCCAGGACGACGCTCTCGAAGGCGGCGCGGACGCCGGAGCCCTCCTCCCGGCTGACGACGGCGAGCACCATCCCGTCCCACTCCTGCATCCGCCCGCGGAAGATCTCCTGCAACTGGGCCAGGCCGACCTCCGTCAGCGACGAATCCCGGTGGACGACGACGACTACCCCGTCCAGGGCGAAGGGCTGCACCCAGAGCGGCGGGGAGTCCGGCCGGCGGGCGGACTGGTCAATCCAGGAGAGGAGGGCCACGTCCGCCTCGCCTTCCTCCAGCGCCTCCTCGGCGACGGTGGTGTCGCAGACAGCGGTCGTGACCGTGACCCAGGGGCGCGTCTCGGCGTAGGAGGCGGCCAGGGCGTCGGCCAGCGGCCCGCAGGAATCGGCGGCGACGACCCGCAGGGCGACCGGCTCACGGGTGACGGTGACGGGCTGCGGGCGGCAGCCGGCCAGAATCGCCAGCACGAGGAGCGACAGAAGGAAGGAACGCAGCCTCATCCCCCGTATGCCTCCGTCAGTGGACGCCCCAGCCCGCAGGCGGGATAGTCCACGCTGCGCATCACCAGCGGCAGGTAGACCGCCGTCGTCCGGCCCGTTGCCTGGTACTCGTCCGCCCCGATGTCAATCCCCTCCCCGACGACGCGCGGCTCGCCGTCGAAGTCCACCGCCCCGGCCTGGGTGAGCGACGTGCCGGCGTCTATCGCCGGGGAGCCCTCGGTCAGGTGGAGGGAGGGCACGTCCAGTTGGGGGTCGCCGAACAGGCTGTGAGCGTCGTTGCCGCTGCCGGAGCGGTAGGCGGCGAAGCCGGTGTAAGTCGTCGTCCGCCACTGCCAGCGGCTCCCGGCGGCCTCGATGGGGGAAAAATACAGGTTGTAATCCACCACGTTGCCGCTGTTCTGGGTGTAGGGGTTGGTGATGAACAAGCCTTGCTCCCCGGCCCAGACGATGTTGTTGGCGATGAGGTTGTCGCGGACGGCGAACTGAAGCCAAATCTCGCCGTTGCCGGCCTCGTCGCCGTCGTTCTGGTAGAGCGTGTTGTTGACGACCGCGCACTGGTAGGTGGAACCCCGTTCGGGGTCGTAGCCGCCGAGGGCGATTCCGGCGACGTGATTGTGATAGATGAGGTTGTTCCGCAGGGTGATGTGGCTGGCGTCGCCGCCGGCGTGCTCGCTGGCGAGTTCGACGCCGATGTTGGCCGAGTAGACCGTGTTCCGCTCGATGACGATGCGCGTCCCCCCGTCCACGTAGATGCCGCCCGCGCTCCGCTCCCCGCCGTAGGCCGGATTGGGGCGCGAGTCCACATCGTAAACGCGGTTGCCGCTGACCAGCCCATCCCGTGCCCGATCCAGCGCGGGGTCGGGCGCCACGTCCTCCTCGAAGCCGATGAGGGCCAGCCCGATGTTGTCGCAGTCGTGGATCAGGTTGTCGGTGACGGTGAACACCGTCACGTTCCCGTTGAGCGCGACCGCCTCGCTGGAGCCGAGGAGGAGATGGGAGACCTCGTTCCCCGCGATGAGCAGGTGGCTGATCGGCTGGGTCGCGTCGCCGTAGACGGCGATACCGTGCGCGTCCGCCCCCAGGAGGTTGGCGTCCGGCGTGGCGTGCGTCTCGATGTGGTGGATGTAGTTATCGAGCAGTCGGATGTGGTGGGACGCGCTGACGATCTGGATGCCCATCGGCACCGCGTTCCGCAAAGTGGTGGTGTAGTTGCGAATCTCGAAGCCCCGGATGACCAAGTAACTCTGGCCTTCGATGTAGAACCCGTTGGCCCCGTCGGGGTCGTCGGTGAAGTCGGAGCCGTCCAGGATGGGGGTCTCGCCGGGGTAGTTGGTGAAAGTGATGTACCCGCCGTCGGCGGAGCCGGAGACGTTGATGGCGACCGCCTCGCTGTAGACGCCGCCGCGCACGTAGACTGTATCTCCCGGCTGGAGCACGTCGGCGGCGTGCTGGATGGTCTCCCAGGGGGCGGAGGCGGAGCCGGGCCCGGTGTCGTCGCCGTCGGGGGCGACGTAGTACGACCGTCCGGCGGTACTTCCCGGCGTGACGCGGGCCGCAGCCCCGGCCGCGCAGCCGCCCAGCACGAGGAAGCCCGCCGCTATTCCCAGCAGCGCGGCGAGCACCAGACGCAAGCGACCGATGAGCGACGACATGTCAGCCTCCCCTCAGGACGATGCGCCAATTGTATCCTATTGCGCCCAGGCGTCAACCGCCCTTTCACATCGCCAGGGCTTTTCTTATGATCGAAGGGGTAGGCGATGGCAGTGCCATCGCCTACCCGGCGCCCTCCAACAG